>CAYJJP010000053.1:0-10309 GCA_964370525.1 uncultured Desulfovibrionaceae bacterium
CTAAAAATTTCTTTTATTTTAAATCATTAATGTCTTTTTCAGTGACGACTAATTAACAGCCTGCGCTGCGATAACTTCTTTTACATGCTCATAGCTTTGGTCATAAAGCGAAAGAAGCTTTTCAAAACGAACATCTTCTTCACCGCTACCAAGCTTTTCTTCAATGCGTGTGGCCTCACGCCAAAGCAAGGGAAGCGAAACAGTACCCGCCGAGTTGCGAATACCACGCATAACACGCATTTGCTCTTCCGGATCGCCGTTCTTTATCACGCCTCTGAGTCGATGTAGCTGCTCCGGATAAAAACGTACAAACATTGCACAAACCGAACGTACAAGCTCCTTGTTTTGCTTGGCATTTTCCAAAGCCCTTTCTTCATCATAAATTTTATCCTTAATGCCATCAAATTCTGTTTTCTGTACAAACCTACCGCCTTGGAAAATCTTATTCCCGCGTGTATGCATAACAAGACGCACAACTTTAGCGGCAATGCTAGCATCTCGTGGAAATTTATCGACTGTTGACACATTAAAGAAGCGTAACACTTCCATGTCACCGCTCACAATATCTTCTGCTATGAGCACCACGGCTACAGGAGTGGAGCCTAAGCGCTCAAGATAACGAATACGTGTAGCAGTATAAATGATATCATAATCATTAAGTTCGCGCAATAAAACCACAGAATATCCATGGCTTGTACTATCTAAGGCTGCAAAAATTTGCGTAGCCTCAGACATTAGCTTTACTTCTAGCTTTTCTCTTGCAAAAATCTCCGCATGTTCTTGAGTAAACTCTGTGATGCCACTATCGCCAATTATAATGGAAATGGGGCCTGAGGGCGGAGTTTGCAAATCAATGTCCACCGGAAGAGAATGCGGCGCTGCTTTAGCATTTTGCTCTGTATCAAGTTCTTGCAGGGCAGCAGACGCTGAAGTTATCATGTCCTCAGGAGCTGAGCTTGCAGTGCCGGTCGAAACACCGGTTGAAGCACCGGTTGAAGCTGAACGTGCAACGCCACCGGAAGCTGTGGTGACGGGAGCATGAAAACCTGTCGCAGTCGCAGTATTGGCGCCAATGGCTGAAGGCACATTGGCTCGCTTAGCCATAGCATTATGCACGCCCTCTTGTGCAATTTTCTGCGGAATCTTGTCCTTATTTACAAGTCTAACTTGAGGAGAGGCAACAAAACATGCGCCATCCTTACCATTGCGCGCAATGCTTATGGATCCATTTAAGAATTGAGCAAGTTCGCTTATGGGTTTCAAGTCGATAATAGGCTGTTGATTAAATTTGCTTTTATACTTTTTAGAACTTTGCCCACTTAAATACTTACTTTGATCCCTCAGTATATACCCTTTGCTGGTATCTTCAACTTCCATAATCAAATGAATGGGCATGGAGTCTAAATGTTTAGAATCAAGCTTTACCGACATACCGGCAGTACTTTTTATACGAATCTGCACGCCGCCGCTGTCCGTATTGTCCACAGCATTTTTTATCATACTGGCAAGCAGTTGCGTTAAGTTAAATTCATCTCCATAGACATACTCAGGCACCGATGCGTCCACGTCTAAGCTAAGGGAAATGCCTTTTTCGGCGCATTTAGCTTGAAAAATCTGCATACTTCGACTTAAAAAAACATCGACTTCAATAAGATCTTCTCGAGTACTCATTTTTTCCGATTGCTTTACTTCATTAATATCGCTTGACTGCTGGACTAAGCCTTGTGTCAAACTCTGCAAGGTATTTAAAAGCTCTTGACGCTGAGTATTTTGGTTGCCTTCTTGCCCCATTTCCTTAACAAGGCGATCCATATTGCCGGCAATCACTTCTAGGCCTTGTCCCATGCTGGAAACCATGGCTTGTGAATAGCTAAGGTCAGAACTGTGCACATTTTGCTTACGCCAAACAACGAGCAAGAAAAAATAGAAAAGCACTGAAAGCACTAAACTACCCACAAAGCAAATGTTGATAAGGTTATCATTGGAAGAGCGGGCTGAAAGTGTAAAAGCTTTTGGATTTGAATCCACAACAACAGCACCAATCAAGGCATTTTCTTGACCAATATTTGCATGACATGTAAGGCAGCTTTTACCCGCAAACAATGGACGCACATACTGATATTGCCCTTTCGCATCATTAAAGAAAAAAATGTCAGGCGTACCTAGATCAGCCAATTTTATAAGCGCCGAATTATCCACAACGGTTGGGAGGTTGTTTACATTTATCGGCGAGTTACTCACTAAACGGATATTAACCCTATTTTCAAATTCATTTTGAATTCTTTCTACAAGCTCAATGGGAACGGCCATATTCAGCTGTTGCCCGGCAAAATTCATTGCACCTACATTTGAAGAAACATTTGCTGCGTATTTGCCGGTTGTAGCAACAAAAACTTCCTGTCTTTCGTCAAACCAGTCAAATATTCCAACTACTTGCTCCGCAACACTACGCGAATATTGTTGCACTTCTTCCTCTACGATATCTGAAGAACTTGTATACCGAAAGAAGGCAAAAGCTAAAAAGCAAAGCCACAAAAGCGCAAGACCTGTAGCAAGCACCACATATTTTTTCGATTCGCTTTTCATAATTTCCTACTTTTTTTGCGCTGACTATTTTGTAAGCCCTATGGAATTTTTTGCATCTGCTACCTCTGCCATCTGCGGCACAAATTGACTTTGACTAAGACAGCGGACAAAGTCTTTTTGTGCAAGTGGCTTATAATAATAATAGCCTTGGGCAATATCACAATTCATTTTTTGCAATATATTCACATGATTTTGTGTTTCAACGCCTTCTGCCACAACCTTTATATTTAAGCGATGTAGCATCCCAATTAAGCTGGCGACTAAAATGATCCCCTTGCGTTGTGTTAACTTATGGTCAAGAAAGGCTTTATCAAGCTTCACCACGTCAACATCCAAACAACTGAGCCTATGCAAAGAAGAAACGCCTGTGCCAAAATCATCGATGGTAATCTTAAAACCTATTTTTCTGATATCCTCAACTGACGCAAATAAAGTATCAGAGTCAAAAACAAACGCACTTTCCGTAATTTCTATTTCCAATTCATCAGGATGAATGGCATATTCACGCATAATCCTTTGCATAGTCCTAAGCGTATCGTCATGCAAAATACTATATCCCGACAAATTGACTGCAAGCGGAGGTATATCAAATAGCTCTCTATGCTCACTGATAAATTTACACGCTTTTTCAAATACATACATATCAAGATTGGCAATAAAAGCATTTTGCTCAAATATGGAAATAAAATTATCGGGATAGATGACCGGACCATTGGCAGGAAACCAACGTGCAAGAACCTCTGCACCGCAAATTTCACCGGTTTTCATAATAACCTTGGGTTGAAAATGCAGGACAAATTCTTCATTTTCAAGCGCTTGTTCCATGCAATAAATGATACGTTTTTGTGAATCTATTTCTTTTTTCATTTCCGGTGTAAACATGGTGGAAACAATACCATGCACATTT
Source organism: uncultured Desulfovibrionaceae bacterium (assembly GCA_964370525.1). Lineage (GTDB taxonomy): Bacteria > Desulfobacterota > Desulfovibrionia > Desulfovibrionales > Desulfovibrionaceae > CAYJAD01. Next base: position 3,494 of record CAYJJP010000053.1, read on the forward strand.
TTGCCCTTGTATCTGGCCGCATGACAATAATCCATAATGGTTTCCACAGGCAACGTCACATCATCAATAACATATGCTCCTATGGAAAGACTTATATTATAATCACTTTGCAAAATTTCTTTCACGCCATACACTGTATTTATTTGGCAATCCGATAACACATAATTATCTTCATAATGGTTGGCTTTTAAGATCAACATGAACACATCATCGCGCAGCCTTGCAATACATTCAGGCTTACATACGGTACTGTAATGCTCCGTCATTACGATAGCCATATGGCAAAGCACTTCGTCGGCTTTTTCCTTACCATAGACTTGATTTAACAAACTAAACTTGTCAATATCCATAATAACAAGCATATACTCACCCGGTAAGGCATTGCGCAAAATCTGATCTAAAATGGCACAAGCGTGAACCTTTGAAGACAAACCGGTCAATGCATCAGTGTCTATAACCTTACGCAAGGCTGAACGTTGAGAATAAATTTTAAGGGCAAATAGAGCACCTAGGAAAAAAATGCCTACAAAACCAGCCAAGACAAACCACATCTTATATTTAAGGAAATATTCATACATTGTTATGGGAGCACGGATTTCATTTTCCGCCACAATGACAACTTGTTCCACAAAAGATGGGTTAAGTTCTTCTATGAAAGAATTGAGAACATCCACTGCCTTGGGAGGATATTTTTTGGATAAATAAAACTGCAATGGTAATTGCAAGTCCGTAGGAACAATGTCATGGCCAAGTATGCCAAGTTCAGCAACAACATACTCTGCTTCAACGGAAGACAATAATATGGCATTAACGCTATTTTCCTTAAAGGCAGTAAATATAGCTTAAAAATCTGTAAAAAGCCTCAGGTGAGAATTGGGAAAATTTGCCCGCACTTTTTCATGGTCAAGAGTAGAATAATCCAGCATAGCAATGTTTTGAATTTCAGGCACATCTTGTAAACTCTTGCGCTGAAACACTACCATAGGGAGGCTTACATAAGGCTTTGAGCGGTAAAAATGCTTTTCCTTTAAGGCTCTATCACCCACAATGGAAACAATCATGTCAAAATTCGCAATATTAGTTCCGGAATTGGGTGCATACGGATAAAGTTCATAGGGATTATAGTGTATTTGTTCCAAAAGTTTGAGAGCATACACACTTATCCCCTTATGCTCGCCCTGCTCTGTTGTATATTGTATGGGATAATGCTTGTCAAAATAACCCAAAAGTGTAATTTTTTTAGGCTTTTCAAGGTTTTGTATGGCTTCTTTTCCGTGTGCGTATGCCAAAAAATTCAATGCCTGATCAGCATACTTTTTATTCAAACTGTCCAAGGCTAAAGCATCATTTTTACTTGCTTTTTCCATAGCTAAATCCAGCTGTTCCAAAACGGCACTGTGCTTAGCTGTGGTAGCAAAGTACAAATTCTCTGAGCCAAGGTTTACTACTATCTGTTTTCCTTTTAGAAAATATAGTGAATTTGTTAAAAAAAAGTCTGATTTGCTCTTTGTAAATTCATCAAAATCCGTATAGATTTTATACTCCATCCGAATATTATTTTTTTTGAGATAGGTATCCAAAAGCTGTTTTGCATCGGTGGATTTAGCATACATAGCAATAGATTTACCTTGCAATGCCTGCATATCTCCAAAAAAGATTTTTTTCTTTATATCTGCCGCAATGTATAATTGTGTTTTAGCAATGGGAAGTTTTGAAAACTTTAAGCGAAACACACGCTGTGGAATTTTTAGGACAAAAGTAAGCATGTCTACACCGCCGGTAGAACGATTTGCAATTTGAGCAAACTTTTTTATCGGAGAAGCCACAAAGTCCACATTCATAGGCATATATTTTGCATATATTTTAAAAAGCTCCGTCAAATAATTTTTCTTGTCAAAATTTTCATCAAAACTGGCTTGAGGAGGAATGTAATGAAGTCGTAAGGTTGGTGGAGTCTCAACGCTTTTTGCCTCTAATGCAAGTAGATGAATAGAAAACAAAATTGCTAGAACAATAAAGGAGGAAAAAAGAAAAATTTTCCTGGACTTGACACTTAAGGCATTAAATAAATAAGTCTTCATAACACTAAGGCTCCTGAGGCTAAAATCATAAGGCTGTTCACGAAAAATCTTATACTAATGAACAAATAACATTACTATATTAGTAACTTAAATATAGTTTATGATTTTGTAAACATATACTAATGCACAACAGGTGTCAACCACATGCAGCCAAAAAAAATGGTTAGAAAGATGATTTTCTTGCTTACTAGCTGAAATGCCACATTTAATATTTTGCTTTTCATAAACAATTATCAATATTACCTTTTTCTATATTTAATTATAACTATTTCTGTATTTCTCGAAATAGCGAAACCTCTGTATTTTTTTGAGCTTTAACAGACATTTCTTAACTTGAGCAACTTTCAGGCTCAAGCCAATATCCCTCTTGAATTTTCGATATGGGCAAAACCATAATATTTGAAAAAAGTTTGGTCATGATCTGCCCCCCGCATTCGTAAAATTGACAAACTTTATTTATCTTATTTTTTTCATCACATTATTTTAGTATCTTAAACTACAATTTTTATATTCAAAAAAAAATAAACCTGAGCGCATATAATAAAATATTTTTTATAAAAACATGTTAGCATATAAAACGCACTAAATTCTTTGTAGTTCATGCCATTATTTACATGGTGACTTTTTATTATTTTTGGTGTATGGAATCGCAAGACGAACATAAGTTCTACTCTATATCATGCAAGCAGCCCTCTTCAACCTATTCTATTTCACCTTAAGCATAAGGAAACATTATGGAAAGCAATAAAATCCCATCTAAGGTATTTTTTACCAGTATGCGCTGTAAAGTGGGTACTAGTCTGCAAATGAAACTGGAAAAGCTTATTCGCAAAGCCGGCATAACAAGCATGGATTTGGAAAATAAGTTTGTGGCTATAAAGATACACTTTGGCGAACCGGGCAATCTATCATTCTTACGTCCTAATTTTTCCAAAACGGTAGTTGATGTACTACTTGGCGAAAAGGCCAAACCTTTTTTGACCGACTGCAATACGCTCTATGTGGGGCGCCGCAAAGATGCGCTTGAGCACATTTCAGCCGCCTATGAAAATGGCTACACTCCTTTTTCCACCGGTTGTCATGTAATAATTGCCGACGGACTTAAAGGAACCGACGAGGTGGAAGTTCCGCTTGAAGGAACAACCTTCTGTCAAAGTGCCAAAATCGGCCGTGCAATCATGGATGCCGACGTTTTCATATCCCTCAGCCATTTCAAAGGGCATGAAATGACAGGATTTGGCGGCGCCATCAAAAATATTGGCATGGGCAGCGGAAGTAGAGCCGGAAAGATGCATATGCATAGCGAAGGCAAACCGGAAGTTAATGCGGAAAAATGTCGGAAATGTGGAGTATGCATTAACTATTGCGCACATGAAGGCATTTCCTACGATGCAGAAAAGATAGCGCACATTAACCATGATAACTGCTTAGGCTGCGGACGATGTATGGGTGTGTGTAATTTTGACGCCATCGAACCATCGTGGGCAAGCAATTTAGACACGCTTAATGGAAAAATGGCTGAATACTCCTTAGCGGTTTTGCAAGGTCGTCAGCATTTTCATATCAGCATAGTCAATCAAGTGTCGCCATACTGTGATTGTCACTCTGAAAATGATGCCGCCATTGTTCCGGATATTGGCATGTTTGCATCCTTTGACCCTGTCGCATTGGATAAGGCTTGCATCGATGCTGTCAATGCCGCGCCTGCCATAGGTTCAAGCATAATGCAAGACTGCGGCTGTGAACACGGGCAACTGGGCGATCACTTTAAAAGCGTTCACCCCGGTACTGATTGGCGCAGCCAGCTTTCCCACGCTGAAAAAATCGGTTTGGGTAAACGAGATTATGAACTTATAACCATTGGTTAATTTCATTCCGATTAAAACCAATGCCAAAATAAAATACTTTTAACTTGCATTGTCGGACATATATTGTGGAATATGTTTCCGGCAATGCACAAAGCAGAAGTTTTATAGTTTTATAATAATTGCAAGCGAACTCTTTTTGAACAGACTGGAAAAATCTATTTTCAACACACTGCCAAGGCATGCCTAACTGTATGGAAAATATCTGTACAAAGATGCCTAAAAAGGTCTTATATGTTTTTCAAAAAAATTTTGAGATTTACGTCAGAAAACAAACGAGTTGAATTAAAATTTAATTCGTATAGCGTTGTAACTTTTTTGGTTATCATTTCTATTCTCTTTTCTACACTTTATTACATAGCAAGCTCTATTGCCGAAAATGTTTCAAAAAACTATGCTTCGTTATATTCATTTAAGACTACAACACATTTAAATTCCGCAATCCTCCAAGATTTAACGACATTGCGCTCAGTAGTGCTGTCAGATACCATTAAAGACTGGTTCGAAGATGAAGACAATCCGGAAAAAAGAAAACGAGCCTTCGAATCCATGAATGACTATTTAAAAACAACTCAAAACAGTATTTTATATTTTGGCATTGTTGCTTCAGGCGGAGAATTTAACGTAGATAAAAATACAACGCTTGAAACCTTTGTCCCTTCGGCTAAGCTTAGCAAAGAAAACGATATGGACTCTTGGTATTTTGATGCGATTAATTCAGAAAATCAATATGAGCTCAATGTTGATACAGATAAAATATTAAAAAGAACATTTGTATGGATTAACCATAAAGTCATTGCCAATGACGGTAGAGTTCTTGGCGTTATTGCAACCGGTATCACATTTGATAAAATACTCACACAAGCTTTCAAAGAATATAAAGACAATGATGTTCGTGGTGTAGTTGTTGACCGAAATGGCTTTATACAAATAGACAGTTCCGTAGAACAATCTACAGTTGTGGACAATAGCACATTAGAATTTAAGAATGCTTTTCCAATAGATGAACTCAATAAAGTTCTCTACACTCACCTTAAATCTTACAATGGATTTGAACCTTCAGTCGAATTACCTGAAGTTGTCACACTCCCATTTGGAGCGAAATATGATTATGTGGCCATAAGCCCCATTGAAAACACTGACTGGTCAATGGTAACTTTTTTTAACACATCACTCCTTTTCCCTTTCCAGTCTTTCGTTCCCCTCATTTGGATGACTTTAGCTCTTTTCTTTATTTATGTTTTCATCCTTAGCGTCATAGGGCGCAAATTAGTTTTTATTCCACTTGCCAGACTTGTAAGTAGCTTGCGACTAAATTCTGCTGAAGCTGCCGAACTAAACTACTCAAGTTCTCAAAATTCTGAAAGTTATACGCACAAATATGTCATTTACGGCACAGATCGTCATGATGAAATTGGTCTGCTTGCAAACACTATTCAAGATCTTCATAACAATTTAGACGCCAAAAATGCTGAACTCATGTTAATAGCTAAAAAAGCAGACTCTGCCAATGAAGCAAAAAGTGTTTTTTTGGCCAATATGTCACATGAAATCCGTACCCCCATGAATGCCATTGTGGGCATGACGAAAATTGCCAGAGATTTTTGCTATGGCGAAAAGGCCGGAAATTGTCTTTCTAAAATTGAAACGGCTTCAACACAACTTCTTGCAATAATAAATGATGTTCTTGACATGTCTAAAATTGAGGCCAATAAAATCGACATTCACAACGCGGCATTTGATTTCACAAAAATGCTGCAACGCATAAGCACGCTTGTGGCCTTTCGCCTAGAAGAGAAGCGGCACAATTTTTCAATGGATATCCATCATGAGCTGCCACGCTATGTCATTTCTGACGAGCAACGCATAGCCCAAGTGATTACAAATTTCCTCACCAATGCTGTGAAATTCACCCCGGAAAACGGCAATATCTACCTGCAAGCTCAGCTTGTTGAAACGCAAAGCCACCAGTGCATTATAAAGGTACATATTATTGATACTGGCATTGGCGTAACTGAGCAACAACAGAAAAGTCTTTTCAAGCCTTTTCAGCAAGCCAATAGCAGCATCTCGCATACTTTTGGCGGAACCGGCCTAGGACTTGCCATAAGCAAGCAATTGATTGAACTCTTGGGCGGTGAAATTATCTTCGAATCTGAGCCTAACAAGGGCACAAAAATCGGGTTTATTCTTCCTTGCGCTCTACCCGATAAGGATTTCATTGAAGCAGAAGTTCAAGAAACCACCAACTCAGACGGAGATCTCGACCTTACCGGAAAACATTTTTTGCTGGTAGATGACATTGAAATCAATCGCGAAATAGTCATGGCACTACTAGAAGAAACAGGCGTAGCATTTGACGAAGCAGAAAATGGCCTTCAAGCAGTGCAAAAATTCACCGAAAACCCAGATAAGTATTCGATGATTCTTATGGATATTCGCATGCCGGAAATGGACGGGCACACAGCATCACGAGAAATAAGAAAGATTGAACAAGCAAGCGCTAACCAAGTTCCCATCATCGCCATGACAGCCAACGCCTTCCGTGAAGATGTAGAACAATGCCTAGCTGCCGGAATGAACGGTCATGTGGGAAAACCCATAGACTTTACCGAGCTATTTATATTGCTTAAAAGATATGCATAGGTTTTGTATTTGAGATTTTTTTGGGGGAAAACTTTTGCTAGCGCCAAAAAGTTTTCCCCCAAACCCCCTTTCAAAACGCGCTTTCCGCTTTTTTTCTACGAAAAAAAGCTCCATATTCATACATAAATCGAATTAACATGAATAACACCTTCACAAATTCAGAATCATGTAATTAGTGCATATATTCAGCAGCAGCAGTTATTTTTTTAGCAGTGCCTGTGCAT
>CAYJJP010000054.1:0-10220 GCA_964370525.1 uncultured Desulfovibrionaceae bacterium
AGGGGAAGCTTTTGGGTTTTGGCAAAAGTTCCCCTTCCCCCCTCAAGAAAAATAACTAATCAGTACTTCCCTAAGCGTACTTAGTGGGGCTTCCGCTAAGGCTTATTCCGCAAATGAATTCCAGAGAGTTTGCAATGAATTTTCCAGACACATTCCCACATCTTCCTTTTTAAGGCAAGCAGCCAGCTCTTCTTCTGTGGTGAGACGCACTCCTTCACCGACAATCTTTCGTACCAAGGGTGGGAGAGATATAACCCCTTGTTTATGCAATAATCCTGCACCTACATAGAGCGTATTCACTGCATATTCGGGAACTTCAAGTTCTGTGCTGCTGGCTTGAATTAAAAGAGGCACATTCCATGATTCGCTGAATTTTCTTTGCCATTCTTCCAATACTGCAAAAGTTTTAGGGGATAGCAGCTTGTTTTCATCAATAATCATGGTGTTTTTGCTTTCAGGGCTTAACTGATCTATACGGCGATCAAAGTGCCACCAAAATGCTGAAAAAGTGAGGCAAAATATACCTATAAGCAAGAAAAATCGTAGAGCGGGGCGATCGCAGGAAGTTGAAATCATCGGCCCCATTTTTTTTCGTGAAATAAACATAAGCGTCTCAATTATAATATTTATTAAATGCTATGAAAAATCCAGTATTTCCTTGGCTAAAAGCACATCCTTAGAGATGCGATTTTGCAATTCCAAAACATGGGCAAATTGTTGTTCCGGACGAATATACTGTACGAAGCTCAAACGTATTGTTGCGTCATAAAGATTTGGATTTCCATGGAGTATAAAACTCTCCACTGACAAATCTTCATTACCGAATGTGGGCACATGACCAACATTGGTTACAGCGGGGAACGAGTTAAAGCCCATATGCTCTTGGTTGTCGCCGGACTTCAAGACTGTCAACAATGTGGCATACACGCCATGACGTGGTATCATTGTGGAGCCGTATGCTAAATTTGCCGTGGGAAAGCCAAGTCCTTCGCCACGCCCAAATCCATGAATTACTTTACCTTCAAGGTGATAGTAATGTCCAAGCAATGACTCTGCTTCATAAACTTCACCGTTGCGTAGCATTTGCCTAATACGGGTTGAGCTTACGACAGCATTGTGCATAATCACGGGCTGATGGCGTTCAACTCCAAAGGAAAAATCTTTTCCCAGTGCTTGAAGCAGCTCAAAATTTCCACTTCTTCCTTTTCCGAGAGAAAAATCATAGCCGATGACCAGTTCTTTACAGTTGAGTGGGCAAAGCACTTGCTCTATAAATTCTTCCGGTGTTAAAGAAGCAATATCTTTTGTAAAATTTAGCTCTAAAATATTTTTTATTCCTAGCTCTGCAATAAATTCCGCTCGATTTTCATTGCTTATGAGCAGGGAAGGGGCACGTGCTTTTGCCAATACAGTTAAGGGGTGCGGCCAAAATGTCAAGACCAATGGCATGAGATTTTGTTTTTGCGCTTTTTGTACTGTGCGACGCAAAAGAGCCTGATGCCCCATGTGTACCCCATCAAAGTTACCGATGGTAATGCAAGTGCCGCTTAGTTTATGCTTATTTTGCTCCTTGGTAAAATATGTAGCAAAATCATTAACGGTGAAAAATCTAGTCATTGAAATTTAAACAAGTCTTTGAAATATAAAAGTATAATGTGTTCGTAGGTAAAGCGACAAACGCAAAGTATCTGCCTTATATGTGCTTCTGTTCTGTTCCACAAAAGAGAGCAGATGCTGGCTTATGTGATTGAAGTCCCGTACATCGCTGCGCAATATCATTTCCCTATATGAATAAATTTTATTTTTAGCAATATTTCTTTCGAGAGAATTGAATTGCAGCAAATAATCCTCCATGAAAAAGTGGAAAAATGCTTCATATGTTTGTGGAAAGGAGGTTTGCAGCGCAAGCGCCCACAGCCCGATGTAGATGGCTTTTAAATCTTCGGTAAGTTTTTTGCGCATAACTCGATTGTAAAATTTCAGTCTAAAAATTTCTAATTCTTGGCTGAAATCAACATCGTCAAGTAAGGCTTGAAAATTAGCTACAACCTCATGGCAGGCTTCTTTATTGAGCCCTTTAATGCGTTTTTCTTGCACAAGAAATCGACCGTGTGCCACCTGTGCCATATGATTTACTGCTTCTAAATTATCCATGGTGATAATGTTTTCTTGAGTGATCTTATTCATGAACGTCATCCTCGTAAGTTTTTGTGATTTAGCGTTACAAGTTTAAGTATTTACATTGCGATTAATGAAAATTCTTCCCTTCCGAAACGCTGACTAAATGGGGATGTAAGATCCATTTAATTTTCGGATTTTCCTTCACTGACGGGCTTTTTTTTTCGGTTACGTGAACGTGATTTTCGTGGTTTATTGTTTTTGTTGTCACCTTTTGCGGTGTCAATGGTTTGTGCTTTGCCACTAAAGTCTTCTCGCACTGCATTGAGGCTGTCTTGGTAGTAAGCATCAACAAGCATGGCGAGCAAGAGGTCTTGCCCTTCTTCACGTTCCAAAACTTCTTGGATGCTGGGCAGTCGCTCATTCTCATAGGTGGCAAAGGATTTCGCAATATATCTGAAGCGTGCCAAACGCTCACGCTCAAGACCGGTGAGCTGGCGATAGCGAGCCTGAAGCAAGGCTTCTAAGCGTTCGCCTACAATCTTGGCTACGTCTGCATCGCTTGGCAAGGGCAACTCCATAAGGCTGATGGAATAGTGCCTTGCTATGCGTTCCAGCTCCAATTTTTGCATTACGTCGACGACGGAAATAACCGTTCCGGCAGCTCCTGCTCTTCCGGTTCTTCCTGCTCGATGTATATAAATTTCATGGTCTTCCGGAATTTCATACAAGAAAACATGCGAAAGTGCCGGAATGTCAATACCTCTGGCGGCCACATCTGTTGCCACAAGAAAGCGCAAGTTTCCTGTACTCATTTTTTGTAGTACCCTTTCCCTCTTCGATTGGGAAAGGTCGGCGGAAAGCTCGTCGGCATTATAACCAAAGCCCTTGAGCACGCCGGAAACATAGTGTACATTTGCCTTGGTATTACAGAATATTATGGCAGAAGTTGGATTTTCAGACTCAATAAGGCGCACCAAGGCTCTGTCTTTGTCCATGGCTCTACACACGCAATACATATGCTGCATTTGCGGAACATATACTTGCTTATGCGAAAGAGAAAGCAAAGCCGGACTACTCATAAATTCTTCGGCTAAGCGTAAAACATTTGGCGGATATGTTGCCGAAAAAAGACAGGTATTTACTTTGCGTTTGGGCAAATACCGTTGTACTTCCTTCATGTCCGGATAAAAGCCGATGGAGAGCATACGGTCAGCTTCATCAAAGATAAGGGTTCGCAGGGTATCAAGCTTGAGGCTGCGGCGCATAAGATGGTCAAGTACACGCCCGGGAGTTCCAACCACCACCTGCGCACCACTGCGTAAGGCTGTATTTTGTTTTCCGTAGCCAACGCCTCCATACACGGCAGCCACGTCAATGCCGGTGCCTGCAAATAAGGTGAGAGCCTCACGTTCAACTTGTACGGCAAGTTCTCGAGTGGGCACAAGGACAAGAGCTTGCACAACACGTCTTTCTGAGCTTAAGTGTTTCAAAAGAGGAAGAATATACGTGCCGGTTTTGCCGCTGCCCGTGCGAGACTGTACCATGAGATCACGTCTTGCCAATAGATATGGTATGGCCAGTGATTGCACAGGCATAAGTGCGCCCCAGCCCGTGCGTGCGCAGGCTGCTTGCAGTTGCTCAGGTAGCTCTTGTAATGTAACAGAAGCTAAAACATCTTCCGGTTCCTTGGTACAGGAAGTTTGCTCATCGCTAAATTCAAGACCTGACATGGATTTGGTGTGACTTTTCGTCATAGGGTTCCTTTTGTTAAATGCGTTGCGCAGTATAACATGAAAATATAGAAGGTGCAACGTCTGTTAAGGTTCTGTTATTGTGAATAAAAATATATATTTTTTCTAAAATGCAGTGAAGTAGGTAAGAAGTTTAAACTTTAAAGTTGTTACCACTGCAAAATTTAGTAAATCTATGTCATTTTAAGCTATTAAAAGACCTCTGCGCAATTCATTGCGCAAGGTCTTTGGAGTGTTGACGGTAGTCAATGCCACCGAAAATCAAGAATAGGCGGAGCTTTGCTTCGCCGTTAAGTGATTGATTTTAGTGCATTTACCTCTGCATACTCATTTTTGGTTTTATATGTAAATGTATATTTTACACTGAAAAACTATATTTAAAAACAATTGTGCAGAGGTCTTAAATTAGAGTGCCGTGCCCACATAGCTCGAGCAACGCATATTTTGGCACTATATATGCATGACATACGATAAAAGCATGGCAGGAAAATTTTGCCTGCTATTATCATCGTAACGCGGAGAACATTATGAATAGCTCGCTCTATATCGGTGCCACCGGCATGAAAAGTTTGTCTGAAGGGATGAGTGTTATTACCAATAACTTATCCAACGTCAACACCGTTGGCTATAAACAGCAAGACATTCAATTTTCGGATTTAATTTACCAAGCTCAGGGCAATATTGGCGAGGGTTGGGAAGCTCAAGAAGACTCTAAAGTTGCCCTTGGTCAAATGGGAATGGGAGTACAGGTAGATTCTGTACGCACCATTTTTACCCAAGGACATCTTGAGCTTGGCAGTTCCGTTACAGACCTTGCACTTAATGGCGGTGGATTTTTCCAGGTCAGCAACACAGACGGAGATTTATTTTACACCCGTGCCGGAAATTTTTATGTCCATGAAGATGGATTTTTGCAGTTACCTTCAGAAGAAACGCTCATGGGCTTTCCCATTGACCAAGAAGGCAACAGAGGAGGCATCGAGCCCATTAATCTATTAGGCTTTGAAATTATGGAAGCAAAACCAAGCACTGAGCTTTCGCTTGGATTCAATCTTGGAAACATTTCTGACTCAAGCCAAAGTACTACCGATCCTTTTTTTACCTTAGCACAAAACTATGACGCAACAAGCACTCCGCCACTTGCCGAAGGTAGTTATAGCTTTGGACAAGATTTTTCCATTATCAATTCCAGTGGACAATCTCAAGCTCTTTCGCTCTATGTGGACGGAACACCGGATACTACTACTACCTCCAATAACGTTATGGAGTTTCTCATTGCAGCGCAGCCTTATGGAGAAAGTTCAGGTGAAGCACTCCTCTCAGGCACATTAACCTTTGATGCTACCGGCAACCTTATTGACATGTCGGCATTTACGCCCACAGGCGACACCACCGACCTAGCCAATTGGGTTCCCTCAAGCCTTGTCAATGGCAAGCCCTCCTTTAATCTTAACGGGCAAGAAATCAGCTTTGACTTTGGCCTTATTGCCGGCGGAGAAATGAGCAATCTTCCTGCCTCAGCAGCGGACGTGGGTACAGATGCAACCTTACTCGGAACCATGGGCACAAATACCATCAGCGACTTTGACGTTACCACAGCTGCATATGGATCAAATGCTCTTTACACTGTCGATCAAGATGGCTATGGCGAAGGATATTTGACCCATATTAATATTGAAGATGACGGCACCATCGTGGGGAGCTATAGCAATACACAGAGCGCAGATTTATATCAAATTCCTGTGGCACGCTTTACCAGCGATGATGGACTCAGACGTGAAGGCGGCAATGTCTACACATACACAGACGAAGCAGGTGTCATGACCCTTGGTACAGCCGGTTCGGAAAATTTTGGCAGCATTCACGCCAACTATCTTGAAGGTTCCAATGTGGACATGTCAGCAGAAATGGTTGATATGATAGTTACACAGCGTGGTTTTCAAAGCAATAGCAAAGTAGTAACCACTGCTGACGAAATGCTCAAAAAAGCCTTGGAGCTTAAACGTTAAAAGTCCAAAGCAAACATAAAAAAATTACTGAGGCCTTTACGCAATGAATTGCGCAGAGGTCTTTATTTATGCTTTACGCTACAAAAAAAGTGCAGTAAAAGCTAATATGCTAATATTTTTACATTTTAAGTTAACAAGAGTTCACACGGCCTGAAAAATTATTTTATTATTTTTTTAATTTATTTTAGCTTATAATACATACACTTAAACTAAATTTTCTCAAAAACACAATTATTTTTTTTATTTTACGCATCTTATGCATTGACATCTTCTGAAAAGAATGTTCTCTTGAACTTGCATGTCACGAAAAAGCTCTTCAAGTGTTTTGACTTTGCTTTTGTGATGAAATATTTTTTTATGAGGATGTATCCATGCCTAAGTCTATCTATGTTGGCAATCTTCCTTGGTCAGCGACCGAGGATCAAATTCAAGAACTTTTTGCTGAGTACGGCACAGTTCTTTCTGTAAAGTTGGTCAGTGACCGTGACACTGGTCGCGCACGTGGCTTTGGTTTCGTTGAAATGGAAGATGCTGATGCACCAGCAGCCGTTGAAGCGTTGGACAATGCCTCTTTTGGTGGTCGTACACTTCGTGTTAACGAAGCTCGTCCTCGCGCTCCACGCCCGTCTCGCTACTAGTTTTTTCGCATACGTGAAATAAGAAGTTTTTTCGGTATGCCTTCTAACAAATTTTTTTACAATGACCGTTAGCTTTGCTTGTCAAAACTAACGGCCATAATTTTGAACATGTGCTTTAAAGGCTGTGATGACCACAATTAAATGAGTACATCGTAAAATGGCATAAAAGGTGCATTGTTGCACTTTCTGCCATTTTCTTTTTTTTTATTGAAAGCCTTGGAATAATTTAAGCGAAAAAGGCTTTGTATTTATAAGGAGTTTATTCGCCATGCTTGATCCTAAACAGTGTATCTTACATAGTGGTGGTGCCGCCGGAACGGAAGATTTTTTTGGCAAAAATGCCGAAGAATGGGGATTGGAGGAAATCAATTATAGCTTTGAAGGACATCAATTAACAAGAAACCGTGGGGTTCGTATCTTAACTAGCGACGAACTAGCTCTAAAGGACGTTAGCCTCACTTATGTATCAAAGCTTATGAGTCGTGAATACACACGCGCACCTCTTTTCCGTAAAGTTTTGCAGTCTATCTGTTGGCAAGTTAATGGTGGTAGCGAAATATTTGTTGTAGGTGAAATTCAAGCCGACGGAACCGTTAAAGGCGGAACTGGTTGGGGCGCTGAATTTGCAAAGATTTGCAACAAACCACTTATGGTTTTTGATCAAAAGAAAGAGCGCTGGTTTACTTGGGAAAAAGATGCTTGGCAAGTAACAAATGACCCTTGCATTACCCGCCAGCATTTTACCGCAACTGGTACACGCTTTTTAGAAGATTCTGGACGTGAAGCCATTCACGCTCTATTTAACCGTTCTTTTTCTAAGTAAATTCTAATTACATATTTCCTAAAGAGGCTTGCAAATGCTTTCTTATTTGCAAACCTCTTTATTTTTAAATCATGAAAATCGCAAAAAACGTTCTCAGTCCCCTGGCAGGGATTTCGACTTTTATCATTTGGGGAATGCTTGTCCTTTATTGGAAAGCGCTTGACAACGTTCAGCCAACTGAAATTCTGTTACATCGCATACTTTGGTCATTTATAGCTATATTTATTTTAGCTTTATTTTTTGGGCACTTGTGTGAAATTCGCCAAGTATTAAAACAAAAAAAAATACTCGCTAGAATATTTTTAGCTTCCAGCGTCATTGCCGGCAACTGGCTCTTGTATATTTGGAGTGTCAACAATGACAGAGTCATTGAAGCAAGCCTTGGTTATTTCATAAATCCGCTGTTTTCCGTACTCATCGGGCGTATTTTTCTAAAAGAAAAACTCACACGATTACAGTTATTTGCCATAGCTATGGCCGCGAGCGGAGTCATCTACAGTATTTTTGCCTATGGAAGATTTCCATGGATAGCAATAATGCTTGCAACGTCTTTTGCTACTTACGGCTACTTAAAAAAAACCATTAAATTCCATGTAATTTCTGGTTTTTTACTGGAATCATCCCTCTTATTTCCCGTAGCTGTTGGGGGTCTGATATGGCTTGAGATGCAAGGGCAAAGCACTTTCTTTAATTACACAAATTCAACCCAGCTATTGCTCATGGGAACAGGCATTATCACAACTCTTCCACTCTTGCTTTTTGCCTATGCAAGCCAACATCTCCAATTAGCAACCATGGGACTTATGCAATACATTTCTCCAAGCATAAATCTCATTATTGGTATATACATTTTCCACGAAAACATCTCTGAAGCCAATACAATTATGCTTATCTGCACCTGGCTTGGCCTTTTGCTCTATACATGGTGCAACATTTTGCAATATAAAAAATTAAAAGATAACATTGGACTAAAAAAATAATAATAACTGTCTAACAAATAGTTCTGCCATTTTTGTTAGATAGTTTAAACCAAAGGAACTAAAGATTGTATACAGCTTAGATAATATTAATAAGCAAAAAACACTACTGCAACACTCGACTTTAAATTTTCTAAATCAAGTATTTTTAGATATTTTTAACATGAATAACTCTCTATAACATGCATAACACAACATTTCAAACAGATAAGTCCTTTAGCATAAATAAAGGTCTTAACATTTATAAAACGAATATACTATAAAAAAGATTTTGCAAAATGCATTACGTTATGTTACTTTTGCAGGATGAAGAAGAAATCTGCTATACAGCGCGTTGATTTTCAAGCGGCGATGCTTGTCACGATATTTGTCATAATATCGGGTCTTCTTATTTTTTATACTTCTTATAACCTTAGCTACCGCCAAATGATGGATTCTCTTGCAGACAGAGCTCTTGCCATTGCCACTTACGTCGATAAGAAAATTCCAAGTTCTATTTTTAAAGAAATTACATTACCATCAGAAATAAAGACATACAAGTATATGATAGCACATAGTTTTTTGTCTGATATCAAAGAAATTTCCACAGCAAAAAATCTATATACTATTATAAGGGATTCTCAGGGGATTTTTGTTTACAATGTAGACACATTGGCACAAGACAACGTGCATTTTAGAAAACCCGGTACCCCTATCGACGAAGCTCTCCAGCAAAGCTTAGCTAACACCATAGAGGGCAATGTACTTTTTTCACAAGGAATGCAAGAAACACAATGGGGAGATGTCTATATTGCTTATTATCCAATCTGCGGAACAGACAGCACAGAAGTTGTCGGACTGCTGGGAATTGAACTACCAACGACTCAAGAACAAATAGCATTAAGCTATACACGCAGAACAGCGCCAATTGTTATCCTCATTACTTGTATAATAGCATTTTTTGTTTCCAATTATTTATTTAGGCGCATTTCAAATCCATTATTTAAAGATCTTTCAAACACAGATGTACTGACCGGTCTTAAAAACCGTAACGCCTATGAATTAGACTTAGAAAACTATATGCAGTCTAAATATGTAACACGACACGCCATTATCCTTACCGATTTAAACGGACTCAAAGCTGTCAATGATACTTTCGGACACAAGGCAGGCGATGAATACATTCGAACCTATGCCAGCATCCTTAAGGCTCATGCTAACCATAATTACATTAACTATCGCATTGGCGGCGATGAATTTTGCACCTTTGTCTTCAATCCCAACGAAGAAGAAATTCTTTTGTATATGCAGACAATTAAAAAAGAACTTGAGGCAAGAACTAAGGAAGACATGCCGCTCTATGGAGTTGCGTGTGGCTATGCAATTTCTGACACATGCACGGCTAAAACTTGGCTAACCACACAAGAAACGGCTGACGTACGCCTTTATGACGATAAAAAAGATTTTTACGCAAAAAATAGGCAATTTAATGCTCGTAAAAACGTTTAGTCGCTAGCGCAATGTAAGCAACTTTTGAAGTTGACAAAAACTGCCTTCATCACTTAAGAGATGGACTGTACAGAACTTATATAGCAATTCCACTTGAAACTGCTATATAACCACAAAAATTTACAAACCATCAAGAACAAAAATGAACGAAAATTCTTTATATTCAACATCTTATTCAGTAGCACATATAGATTTAAAAGCTTTAGAGCATAACTACACAAGCCTTTGCGCAAGATTACCAAAGAACGCCCATGGTATGGCCATTTTAAAAAATGACGCCTACGGGCATGGTCTTTTGCCTACTGCTAAAACGCTGCAAAATGTAAATGTAGCTTCATTTGGCGTGGGAACTGTGAGCGAAGGAAAAGTTTTACGAGCACAGGGTTTTAACGAAGATATTCTTATTCTTCTTG
>CAYJJP010000055.1:0-10181 GCA_964370525.1 uncultured Desulfovibrionaceae bacterium
ACAATGCGGTTAAAAATCGGAGCATTCTCCTCACTGTCTTTGTCCACACAAAAATATGCAAGTCTTTCAAATTGCACTCGTTCTCCAACGCTAAAAGTCGTCAGTGCAGGTTCGCACATGGCAGTAACCACTTGCAAAGATTGAGGATTGATATTGTCTAAAAATGTTTTACCTTCCTCCACAACTTGAGGATTTTCCACATTAAACAATTGCTCATAAAGACGTACCGTCAATGGCACAGCCGCTGAGGCTGAAACCCAATGAATGGTACCACGCACTTTGCGCCCGTCCACGCTTTTACCCCCACGACTTTCAGGGTCATAGGTGCAACGCAGTTCAGTAACCTTCCCGTCGGCATCGCAAATAGCCTCATTGCAAGTGATATAATAGGCGTAACGCAAGCGAACTTCGTTACCCACATAGAGGCGATGAAATTTTTTGGGAGGGTCTAGACGAAAATCATCACGCTCTATATATAATTCACGCGTGAAAGGCATAGTGCGTGAGCCAAAAGAAGCGTCTTCAGGATGATATGGCATATCCAATATTTGCGGCGCATCGGCTTCATTTTCCGGATAATTGGTGATGACAACTTTAATAGGGTCAAGTACCGCCATAACTCGCTTAGTATGCGCATTTAAATATTCACGCTGACAAAATTCAAAAAGCGAATAGTCCACCACAGAATCAGCACGAGCAATCCCGATGCGCGCACAAAACTCACGCAATGCTTCGGGAGGTACGCCTCGCCTACGCAAACCGCTAAGTGTTGGCAAACGTGGATCATCCCAGCCGTTCACATGGCCTTCTTGCACAAGCTGAATGAGCTTTCGTTTGGAAAGCACGGTATGCGTCACTTGCAAGCGGGCAAACTCTATTTGCTGTGAGCGGTAGATATTGAGATTTTCCAATATCCAATCATATAATTCTCTGTTATTTTCAAATTCTAAAGAACACAGCGAATGAGTTATGCCTTCAAGGGAATCGGAAATGCAATGCGTAAAATCATACATGGGATAAATACACCACGCATCGCCCGTGCGGTGATGTTTTTCGTGACGAATACGGTAAATTGTGGGATCACGCATAACCATATTGGGAGAAGCCATGTCGATTTTTGCTCTTAGCACATGCTCACCGTCGGCAAACTCTCCGGCTCGCATACGGCGGAATAAGTCAAGATTTTCTTGCACACTACGCTCACGATATGGGCTATTTTGACCGACCTCGGTAAAAGAACCGCGCATGGCACGAATTTCCTCGGCCGTACACGAATCCACAAAGGCTTTACCGGCCTCAATCAATTGCTCTGCAAAGACATAGAGCTTGTCAAAATAGTCAGAAGCAAAAAATTCCCGTTCTTGCCAATCGCCACCTAACCAGCGCACATCTTCACGAATGGAATCAACATATTCTGTTTCTTCCTTGGTGGGATTTGTGTCATCAAAGCGTAGATTAAATTTACCCTGAAATTCGGTGGCCACACCATAATTTAAGAAAATAGATTTGGCATGACCTAAGTGTAAATACCCATTAGGCTCGGGCGGAAAACGTGTATGCACACGCCCTTCAAAGCGCTTAGATGCATTGTCTGCCATGATGCGGGTACGAATAAAATCGCCCCCACTCTCCACCATATTCTTTAAATTATCGTCACTCATACTTTCCTCTTTCGTATCAATTCTATAAAAAGCGGCCATGGCGCACAGCAGTGCAACACATGACACAGCATTTAATTTATTATATTAACAACTTAAACATATCAATATATAAATTATCGATTGCTAGCATCTATAATTTCAACAGCTTGCAAAAGATTTTGCACACAGCGCACAGCCCCTGCACCCTGCTGCGCAACATTACCCACCAGCAACACTTGACAGCCGGCACTCAGCCCCGCTTGCACATCACTCATTTTATCACCAATCATCCACGATTTTTCAAGGTCAATATGAAGCTCGCGCGCCGCCAAGCGCAACATACCGTCACGAGGCTTTCTACATTCACATTCACCGGTAATATCAGGATGATGGGGACAAATATAAAAGGCATCTATGCGACAAGAAGTCTTTTGATTCAGCTCGTCGTTAACAAGACTGTGCAAAATATCTACATCATTGGCAGTGTAAAAACCTCTGGCAATTCCTGATTGATTGGTTACAACCACAAGACGATAGCCACCCCCTGCAAAAATGGCGAGGGCGCCAAGAGCACCCTCAAGCCAACGCCAATCAGCGTATTTATAGAGATAGCCTATATCATCGTTCAAAGTCCCATCTCGGTCAAGAAAGATGGCAGGTCTTAATGTTTGTGTATTCACTTGTAAGCCCCTTTAAAAAACTATACTTTTTTACCAGTTCGCTTAAAAAGAGCTTGAGGCAAGCTACAAATTATTATTGTTTCATAGGGGCTTTTCCCCTACTAGCTTCCAATAATTTTGTAAGGTGCTTTTGCACTATATCAAGTTCAGCTTGGCTCACACTTGGCATGTCACGAGGGCGTGTTGCTTGCGAGCCTTCAGAAACAATATATAAAGCGGCAGCGGCCTTACCCATAACATTGAAAAAACGTCTTACGTCCCAATTTCTTGCTTGCACCCAATTTTTTGCTGCACCTGAATATACAAAATCTGCCCTACCATTAATTATTTGGGGATGAGCTTGTTCTTTATTCGCAGCGGCCCAAGCCCGAAATTGAGGCAGAATTTGAATAAACTTCACCAGCTCACTATCAGTCATGGGCGTTTGGCTTTCGTAGACATTTTTTGCCAAAGCAGTACCAGTCACCGAAAAAGAAGTTACTCCAAGAAAAAATAATAATAGACACATTCTCCACAATAATTTTGATTGCATAAATTACCCTTAATATTGCACAGCACTAAAAGTATTTAACTGTTGAATATTATGAAAGGATTCAATGTAGCGCAATGTGCCGGACTTACCACGAATTATTATGGAATGCGTAATAGCATTTCCGCCGGAATACTTGACGCCACGCAAAAAAGAACCACCGGAAATACCCGTGGCCGCAAAAAAACAGTCGTCACCACGAATCAATTCGTTCACAGTTAGCACTTCACGAATATCAATACCGGCTTCGGCAAGCGCTTCTTTTTCAACATATGATTGTGGGTCAAGGCGTGCAAATATTTGCCCACCAAGCCCCTTAATAGCACAAGCAGAAAGCACACCCTCAGGAGTTCCCCCCGTGCCCATCATCACGTCAACTTCTGTACGCGGGTCAACAGCCATAAGCGCACCCGTAACGTCACCGTCACTGTGCAGTTGAATACGCGCACCGGCTCCGCGTATTTGCTGAATTAAATCTTTATGTCTTTCTTTATCAAGCACAAAAACCACAAGGTCTTGTACTTCTTTCCCAAGACTTTTGGCAATATTTGACAGATTCACTTCAACAGGTGCATCCAAGTCCACCACATTACGAGCCTCATGAGGCACAACCAATTTTTGCATATAAAAACTGGGCCCCGGGTCATACATATTTCCGGCAGGCGCAACACCGATGACAGAAATTGCATTGGGGCGCCCGTAAGCTAACAGATTTGTACCTTCAACAGGATCCACTGCAACATCTAGCTTGGGTCCACTACCGCTGCCAACTTCCTCTCCGTTGTACAGCATGGGGGCATTATCTTTTTCTCCTTCACCGATAATAATCTTCCCTTGAACATTAAGGGAAGCTAGGGTGATGCGCATAGCATCCACCGCGGCCTTATCGCCGGCGTCCTTGTCTCCACGTCCCAGCCAACGAGCTGAGGCAAGCGCTGCCGATTCAGTGATACGAACAAGATCAAAGGCTAAATTTTTATCGGGATTCTCTGCTACGGTCATACTATCCTCCTAAAGCGTATATGAGCAAAATATGGAAAGTTCCTAAACAAAAAACGAGAGATTACCATAACAGCCCTCGCTTTTGCGGCATACTACCCTCTAAATGCAGAAAAAGCAAAAGAATAGTAGTATTTTTTTTTAAATCTAACACTATAATTTTATAGACTTTATAATCACCAAATTTATTTTTTGCTCTCAATATTTTTTTTCCCCTACGCAACGCTATTTTTCAACACGCTCCACACCGTAAGAAAGGCAACCTTTTGCAAATTAAGCCCAATTTATAATTATAACATAAAAAAATAAAAAAAGCAAAAAAAAGCTTGCCAAATACAAATTTTATCCTTACTGTGCTTGTCTCAACACATTGCGCATAAAGGATGGTGTTTT
This sequence comes from uncultured Desulfovibrionaceae bacterium, assembly GCA_964370525.1. Taxonomy (GTDB): domain Bacteria; phylum Desulfobacterota; class Desulfovibrionia; order Desulfovibrionales; family Desulfovibrionaceae; genus CAYJAD01. Next base: position 4,242 of record CAYJJP010000055.1, read on the forward strand.
CTGAGAGTCTATATATATCATTATAAACATTGGCAAAAGTTAAATAAGCGATAAAAAATACGCTTCCCCTAATTGAGGGGATGAGTATTTCTTTTATCGCCCTTACTGCTTTATAGTATAGTAATTGCCAAAAGTAAAACTTTTTTATTTTTTTATGACAAAGCGCACTACCACACAAGATACATATAACTTGTGTGGTTCATAGAAAAATACACCCTTAACCTTGGTGAGTCATCTGCTGCAAAGTACATTGACTAAAAATTTTGGCAATGCCCATATCACCCGCCACAAGCGGAAAAACGTTAGACATTTGAGGTACCTAATGGGTCAGATCACCAAACAATTTGGCAAGATCAAAGTCACGCTTCCCATTCCACACTTATTGAATCTACAAATAGATTCATATAAAAAATTCCTTCAAGAAGGCGCTGTTACACGCAGTCTTGATGAAGGACTGGAAGGGGTGTTTCGTACCATATTTCCCATAGAGGATTTTAACCAAACGGCAAGCCTAGACTTTGTGGATTATGTTATTCAAGACCCAAAGTATGACCAAGCCGAATGTATATCCAAGGGCTTGACATATGAGGCGCCAATTCGCATCAAGATGCGCCTTGTGGTTTATGATGTAGATGAAGATCAAAACAGCAAAACCATTCGTGACATCAAGGAACAGGACATTTATTTTGGCACACTTCCTTTGATGACAGAAAAAGGTACCTTTATAATAAACGGTACCGAACGTGTTATTGTAAATCAGCTCCAACGCTCACCGGGGATAATTTTTGAACATGACGGCGGAAAAACACACACCAGCCGCAAAGTTCTTTATTCTTGCCGTGTCATTCCCATGCGCGGCTCTTGGCTTGATTTTGACTTTGACCACAAAGATATTTTGTATGTCCGCATTGACAGACGCCGCAAAATGCCCGCCACAATTTTGTTCAAAGCCATGGGCATGTCCAATGCTGAAATATTAAATTATTTCTACAAAACAGAAATCTATCATATCGAAGAAAATGGTAGAGTATTCCGAGAAGTAGAAAAACACCTTTTCCGCAAAGACAATGCCTTCTCCGACATTACACTGCCGGACGGAACAGTTATCACCAAAGCCGGAAAGCCCATTACCAAACGTGCTTGGCGTCAACTTTGCGAAGCCGAAGTTAGGAATATTGAAGTAGCCCCCGAAAGCATCAAGGGCTTATTCTTGGCCGAGGACATAACCAACACAGACTCCGGAGAAGTATTTGCCGAAGCTGCCGAAGAAATCACCGACGTTATCCTAGATCGTTTTCGTGATTTTGGCATCACTCGTGTTGCCGTTTTACACACCAGAGGCACCGATGTTTCATCTTCCATCCGTGATACATTGGTCATGGATCGTATTCCCGATTTAGAAAAAGCCCAAGAAGAAATCTATCGTCGTCTGCGCCCGTCTTCTCCGCCAACACCTGAAATTGCGGCTACATTTTTTGAAAACATTTTCCGCAGTGGTGACTATTATGATCTCTCACCCGTTGGGCGCTACAAATTAAATCAACGTCTCGGACTTGATCCCGACATTACATTGCGCACGCTTACCGATACGGATATTCTCACAGCAATTAAAGTGCTTGTAAGCTTAAAAGACAGCCACGGCCCGGCTGACGATATTGACCACCTTGGCAATCGTCGTGTGCGCCTTGTGGGTGAATTGGTGGAAAACCAATATCGCATAGGTCTTGTGCGTATGGAACGTGCCATCAAGGAACGTATGAGCTTGCAAGAAGTGGCAACACTTATGCCGCATGACCTCATTAATCCAAAACCAGTAGCTGCTGTACTCAAAGAATTTTTTGGTACCTCACAGCTCTCGCAGTTTATGGACCAAACAAATTCCTTGTCGGAAGTTACGCACAAACGTCGTCTTTCGGCCTTGGGTCCCGGCGGTTTAACTCGTGAGAGAGCAGGCTTTGAAGTTCGTGACGTGCACACGTCGCACTATGGACGTATTTGCCCCATCGAAACACCGGAAGGACCAAACATTGGTCTTATCGTTTCGCTCACTACCTATGCTAAGGTGAATGATTTTGGTTTCATCGAAACGCCGTACCGTGTGGTGCGTGATGGCAAGATGACCGAAGAAATCATTCACGTTGACGCTTCGCGCGAAAATCCCGAAGTTATAGCTCAGGCCAACGCACGCGTGGATGAACACGGTAATTTCCTTGACGATCAAGTAACTGTGCGTGTGCATGGTGATGTGGAAATGCGCCCCAAGGAAGAAGTAACCTTAATGGATATTTCGCCGGGACAAATGGTTTCCATTTCTGCCGCACTTATTCCTTTCCTTGAGCATGACGATGCTAACCGTGCGCTCATGGGTTCGAACATGCAACGTCAGGCAGTGCCACTTTTGCGCTCTGAAAAACCCCTTGTGGGCACCGGCATGGAAATTGATGTGGCCAGAGACTCAGGCGCTTGTATCGTTGCCAAGTCCGACGGCATAGTAAAATACGTTGATGCCAATCGCGTCATTGTAATCTATGACGAAGATGTAAATACCGAAGGCGGCGGCGTTAAAGCCTATGATTTATTGAAATATCATAAGTCAAACCAAAATTCTTGCTTTGGGCAAAAACCCAGCTGCACACCCGGTCAACGCTTCAAAAAAGGCGCTATCTTAGCAGACGGTACCGGCATCAGCGACGGCGAACTTGCCCTTGGTAAAAACCTTGTGGTCGCCTTTATGCCTTGGTGCGGCTATAACTACGAGGACTCCATTCTTATTTCTGAACGCATGGTGAAAGAAGATATATTCACTTCTGTACATATTGAAGAATTCGAAGCAGTTGCTCGTGACACAAAGCTTGGGCCCGAAGAAATCACTCGTGATATTCCCAACGTTGGCGAAGATATGTTGCGCAACCTTGATGACAGCGGAATTATTCGCATTGGCGCATCTGTGAAGCCCGACGATATATTGGTAGGTAAAATTACTCCCAAGGGCGAAACACAGCTCACCCCCGAAGAAAAACTGCTCCGTGCCATTTTTGGCGAGAAAGCGCGCGATGTGAAAAACACTTCACTAAAAGTACCTCCGGGCATTGAAGGCACTATTATTGATGTAAAAATGTTTAATAGACGCTCAGGCGACAAGGACGATCGTACCCTTGCCATTGAGGCTTATGACACACGAGTGCTGGATCAAAAAGAAATTGATCACATTCGTGCCCTTACCGATAGCACCAAGATGCTCTTGCATCCGCATGTTATTGGAAAGCAAGTAATAAGCACAGTACCCGGTAAAAGAAAGGGCGAGATTATTATCGAAGCCGGCAGTGTCCTCACCGAAGAAGTTTTTGAAGAATTGCCCATTAAGCGTTTCTCAGGACTTTTCAAGAGTAAGGAAGTTAATGAAGCGGTTAACGATGCTATTGAAACTTACGAAAATCGTTTACAATTTGTAAAAAGTATTTACGACACAAAGCGTGAGAAAGTAACCGAAGGTGATGATTTACCTCCCGGCGTTATCAAAACGGTCAAAGTCTACATTGCTGTTAAAAGAAAGCTTTCAGTAGGTGACAAAATGGCCGGACGCCACGGAAATAAGGGGGTTGTATCTTGTATTCTCCCTGAAGAAGATATGCCATTTTTTGCCGACGGTCGCCCCGTGGACATTGTATTAAACCCCTTGGGCGTGCCCTCTCGTATGAACATTGGGCAGATTATGGAAACTCACCTTGGTTGGGCTGCCAAAGAACTAGGCCGTCAAGTCAATGAATTACTCGAAAGCGGCACAGCCACTCTCGCCTTACGCGCAGAAGTTAAAGATATATTTGGTTCCAATGACATAAATAATCTTGTGGACGAAATGGATGACGATACTTTCATTGCGGCTGTGAAAAAGATGAAGCACGGTATTATTACCAAAACTCCGGTTTTTGACGGCGCCGCCGAAGAAGAAATCTGGAAATGGCTTGTGCGTGCCGGTGTTGATGAAGATGGTAAAACTCAACTCTTTGACGGTCGTACCGGAGATTCTTTCAAAAACCGCGTGACCACAGGCGTTATGTACATCTTGAAACTTCACCACTTGGTTGACGAAAAGATTCACGCTCGCTCCACCGGCCCTTATTCGCTGGTAACGCAACAACCTCTTGGTGGTAAAGCACAATTTGGTGGTCAGCGTCTTGGGGAAATGGAAGTTTGGGCTCTTGAAGCCTATGGAGCAGCCTATCTCTTACAAGAATTCCTTACTGTTAAGTCCGATGACGTGGCCGGACGTGTAAAGATGTACGAAAAGATTGTCAAAGGCGAAAACTTCTTGGAAGCCGGTTTGCCTGAATCTTTCAACGTGCTTGTAAAAGAACTTATGTCCCTTGGTCTTGATGTAACCCTTGACCAAGAAGAAAGCAAAAAACAATCTCGCATTCCTTTCGGCAAACCGCACAGGGAACGTAACGATCAAAGTGAATAAATATGCGCGGAGGATAATCCTCTGCTTTTATATGAATTTTTACTCATGTGTTTTAGCACATGAGCTTAAGAAGGGAAAACCATGAGTCTGGATGACCTTTTTACTATGCGCGGAGCTCCCGCCAGTGTGACAAATATTCGCAATTTGAAGTCTATTCAAATTTCCATTGCGGCCCCCGAAAGAGTGCGTATTTGGAGTTCCGGCGAAGTTAAAAAACCGGAAACCATTAACTACCGTACTTTCAAGCCGGAACGCGATGGGCTTTTTTGCGCGAAGATTTTTGGTCCGGTGAAGGATTATGAGTGTAACTGCGGAAAGTACAAACGCATGAAACACCGTGGCATCGTGTGTGAAAAGTGCGGCGTTGAAGTTATTGCTTCCAAGGTTCGCCGTGAACGCATGGGGCACATAGAACTTGCCGCACCTGTGGCGCATATTTGGTTCTTAAAAACTTTGCCCTCAAAAATAGGCACACTACTTGACATGACCATGGCTGACTTGGAAAAGGTCTTGTATTTTGATTCCTATATTGTACTTGATCCCGGCACAACGTCTTTGCAAAAAATGCAAGTTATTTCCGAAGATCAATACGCTCAAATTGTAGACCATTACAGTTCAGATGAAGTCTTTACCGTAGGTATGGGAGCTGAGGCTGTCCGTTCACTCCTTGAAGAATTGGATTTGCCTGTGCTACGTGCTGAGCTTCGTGAAGAATCACAAAGCACCAAGAGTCAAACCAAGAAGAAGAAACTTACAAAACGCTTGAAAATTGTTGAGGCTTTCCTTGAGTCCAACAATAAGCCCGAGTGGATGGTTATGGAAGTTATTCCGGTCATTCCACCTGAACTGCGTCCTCTTGTTCCTCTTGATGGCGGCCGTTTTGCCACCTCTGACTTAAACGATTTGTATCGCCGCGTTATTAACCGTAACAATCGTTTGAAACGCTTGCTTGACCTTGGAGCACCGGAAATTATTATCCGAAACGAAAAGCGTATGTTGCAAGAAGCTGTGGACGCACTTTTTGACAACGGACGCCGTGGACGTGCCATAGCCGGTTCAAATGGTCGTGCTCTGAAATCACTTTCAGACATGATTAAGGGTAAACAAGGACGTTTTCGCCAAAACCTTTTGGGTAAACGTGTGGACTATTCCGGTCGTTCGGTTATTGTGGTTGGTCCATACCTCAAGTTGCACCAGTGCGGCCTGCCAAAGAAAATGGCCCTAGAACTTTTCAAGCCATTTATTTACTCGGAGCTTGAAAAGAAGGGTTACGCATCTACCATTAAATCTGCCAAGAAAATGGTGGAACGTGAAGACTTGGTCGTTTGGGACATTTTATCGGAAGTGGTACGAGAATACCCAATTCTCTTGAACCGTGCCCCGACTTTGCACAGACTTGGTATACAAGCTTTTGAGCCTATCCTCGTAGAAGGAAAGGCCATTCGTTTGCACCCACTTGTCTGTTCTGCCTATAACGC
>CAYJJP010000056.1:0-10110 GCA_964370525.1 uncultured Desulfovibrionaceae bacterium
TACTTCATGTCCACGAAATTTTTCTCAAATTATGCATGTGACAAAAAATCATATTTTCAATAATATCAACGGAAAATTTTCGCGAACATACAAAAAGAACATTGACACACTTGTGTCAGCAGTTCAAAGTCACACCTGCCACGCTGTTAAACATAGCTGAGCTTAGTAGGTAAAAAGTTCCCAGACGTTGTCATTGGCATCATTTCACACGAACTGTGAATAAAATCGTCACAGTGGCTTAAGTTGCTTATATAACAATGTAATTTTAAACAAAACTAAGGCATACAAACCATGACCCAAGAAAACAACGCCCAAGAACTTAAAACGAACCCACGCAGTGCCTTGCTCGTTTGCTGCATCTCTCTGTTTTTCATGCCCTTTATGATTTCTGCGGTAAATGTTGCCCTCCCCAATATTGGTGTAAACATTGGCGCAAGCGCCGTTGATTTAGGTTTCATCGCCACAGCCTATGTGGTGACTGTAAATATTTTTGCACTGCTTGCCGGGCGCATAGGCGATATGCTTGGCAGAAGACGTATCTTTCTTTTTGGCATGTTGCTTTGCACGCTTGCAACTTTTGCCCTTTCTTTTGCCTCTTCTGTTAATGTATTTATTGCCTTGCGTGTATTTCAAGGCATTGGTGCAGCCATGATCAGCACCATTGGCATGACAATTTTAATGTCTGTCATTCCGCCAAAAGGGCGCGGAAAAGCTTTCGGGCTTGCTTCGGCGTCGGTGTATGCAGGCATTTCTTGCGGGCCGGTATTGGGGGGTTTTCTCACCGACACCTTTGGCTGGCACAGTATTTTCCTTGCCGGCGTGCCCTTGGGAGTTTTTGGCGTGATTATGATTAGCACCTGCCTCAAGGATGAATGGCGAGAAGCCGTAGGTGAGGCCTTTGATTTTCGTGGTGCTTTTATATTTGCAAGCGCCATGATTCTCATTACCTTTGGCACCACATTGCTTGAAGAAAGCGTTTATGCATGGGGGCTTATACTTTTAGGAATCTTGGCTTTAGTACTGTTTTTCTTCTTCGAAAAAAAATCTCCTTACCCTATAATTGATGTGCGAATTTTTACAAGTAGCAGAATATTTACTCTCGGCTGTTTGATTACATGGATAAACTTTGCTTCCGTCACCACATTTAGTATGCTTCTCACATTTTATGTGCAGGTTGCTCTGGGCTATAAAGCTTCTGAGGCCGGCCTATTGCTTATGGTGCAACCACTGCTGCAAATGTTGCTCTCGCCACTTGGCGGACAGCTTGCTGATAAGTTTACGGCAAATCGCATGGCCTTTTGGGGTGTTACGTTTTGTTCCTTGGCTATGCTGCTAAGCGTAGGTTTGCATGGCGACAGTTCTCTTGTTTTTGTCATTTCTTTACAGGTCATTATGGGGCTGGCCTTGGCCATGTTTGTGCCTGCCAATATACTTGCGATACTCAGTAGCGTAGAGCCTCGTTATATTTCCATTGCATCCGGCATTGCCAATACCATGGGCACACTTGGTATAGTAACGTGTATGCAAGCTTTGACCATAGTATTTTCCATATTCATGCACGGGCAAGCCATAGAACCGGCTTCTGCCGAGTCTTTTTTACAGGGTATGACGGCAGATCTCATGTTTTTTGCCGCTTTTTCCATAGTTGGTATAGTTTTATCGTACTTTCGATTAAAAGCTAAATCCTCATAAGTGCATTGCACAAAACTCTCACTCAAGTAGCAGGTAAATTATGTCCATCATAACAAATAATATTGAAAAAGAAAGTATACCTCTTACTGCCATTGAAGCATCCATTGTCACAGAACAAAGGCTCAATTCACAGTCAACGCTCTATAATCTCAATCCCATTATATATTTTAAGGGTGCGCTGTCAGAAAAAAAACTTGAAGCGGCACTGCAAAAAATTGTGGAGCGGCACTCAATTTTGACAGCGTATTATCCCATCGAGCAAGGGGATTTTGTCCGAAAATTGCGTCAACATATACCAATACTCGAAAAATACGCCTGCGAAACCCAATTATTGGTGCAAGAAATAGAAAGACGAAATACACCTTATGATCTAAATACCGGCCCCCTATATCGCTTTACGCTTTTTGAACTTGCTCCGCAAAGTTATGCGCTGCATCTAGGATTTCACCACGCCATTATGGATGCCACAAGCTTTGGCATTGTATTGAAAGAACTCGTGGATTTATATAATGAAAAAGAGCTTGCGCCCGTTGTAAATGATTATTTTAGCCATGCCTTATGGCAAGAGGAACAAGCCGCATCTTTAACAGAACAAAGTATGTTCTTTGTGGACATGTTTCGTGATGAAGTGCCGAAAAATGCCATGCCCTGTCATGCCTTACGTCCGGAAACGCTTCCTTTAACAGAGAAAGAAGCTCGTTGTCATCTTCCATTGGAAACGGTGGCTGACCTTCAAAAACAAGCACGGGAATTGGGCGTGACTGTATATGTGTTGATAATGGCGGCGGCAGCGCTGACAACGTCACGTTACTGCAATAGCGAAGACATTGTGCTGGGCACGGGCATGCACGGAAGACCGGAACAAGCCATGTCCACTATAGGTATGTTTTCTAAGGAACTTCCGGTGCGAACTTTTCCGCAAGCCCAAAAGCTCTTTACTGATTTTATCGCAGAACTTGGCGCAAGCATTGCCGAAGTTCGTGCGCATCAGACCTGTTCCATGAGCGCAGCGCTGGCGAAATTGGAACTGACTCGAGACCCTTCGCGTAAACTTTTCTTTGATGTAAGCGTTAATTATTTACATGCCTTCCCCTCAGTCACCATGGATGACGGCGTTCATATGCACTTGGAAACATTTATAGGACAAGCCCTGAGCGTGGATTGGGCATTTGAGGTAGCACGTCAAAAGGACGGCATAGAACTTTCACTGCAATATTCGCCGCTCTTGTATGAGGATGGCATTGCACAGCGAGCTTTGGAATTTTTCAAAGCGATCTTAGAACGCATAGCCGGCGGAGAAAAAGACACGTTGCTCGAGCTTGCAAGACTTCCCGAAGCACATGAAGCAGAGCTTTTTCAAAAGTTTTGCGGCGTACACGACGACAGTTTTCTCACAGAAAATGTCATTACTTTGTTCAAAAAAACCGTTTCCTTGCACCCGGAATCCTTAGCCGTGGTTGCCGGTGAAGAGCGTTATACCTATGCTGAGCTTGACGACATAAGCGATAGGCTGGCAAGTCACCTCATGGGACTTGGCATTCAACATGGCGCAACCGTTGGCATTTTGGTGGGGCGTAATGCTTTTATGCTTATAGGCGCTCTTGGCGTTCTGAAAGCCGGAGCGGCCTATGTCCCCATAGATCCGGCGTATCCAATGGCAAGAATTGAATTTATGCTAAGCGATACGGAAGCTGAATATGTGATTGTGGATGCTCATTTGGAGGATTTGCTTGTAAATTATGGTGGTACGCTCATCCCCAGCGCATGTATAGCCACGCTGCCCGAAAGCAAAACGCAACTCCCAAGCCTCAGCGCAGACGATGTTGTGGTATTGCTTTTCACATCGGGCACAACCGGCGTGCCCAAGGGTGTATTGTGGTCACATGACGGACTTGCAAATATGTGCGCATGGTATTGCAACTATTCCGGCATGAGCAATGAAGACAATCTCACGGGCTATGCAGGCTTTAGCTTTGATGCGCATCTACTTGAGTTTTTTCCTGCTTTAGTAGCCGGCGCTTCAATACATATTATCACCGAAGATATGCGTTTAAATTTTCCGGCATTGCGTGATTACTACAACACGCACGCCATCACCATATCCTTTATGACCACACAGGCCGGACGTCAATTTGCAACATTTCCGGGACTTACAACCTTAACCAAGCTAGGTATGGGCGGCGAAGCCTTGGTTCCTTTTGAACCCAGAGCAGGGCTTAATGTGTACAATCTCTATGGGCCCACCGAGTGTACATGTGCGATAAGCGCCTTTCATTATGACCGTTATTATGATCGCCCGGCGGTGGGTAAGCCGGCGTACAATACTGATTTCTATGTGCTTGACGGCTATGGGCGTTTGCAGCCCGTAGGCGCAGAAGGCGAGCTGTTTGTTGCCGGACGTCAAGTGACTTTAGGGTATAAAAATCGCCCTGAAGAGACAGCAAAGGCCTTTCTTGCCAATCCTTTTGTTGAGCGTACCGGCCACAAAACCATGTACAAAACCGGCGATGCCGTGCGCTTTCGTGCCGACGGTAATCTTGAAATATTAGGCCGCCGTGATTCGCAAGTGAAGATTCGTGGTTTTAGGGTGGAGCTTGGCGAGATAGAAAATCGCATCCGTGATTTTGACGGTATTGAAAATGCAGTGGTACTACCGGCTGATGCACCCGGCGGCGGTAAATGCGCCGTTGCCTATGTCATAGCCACCGAAGTTATTTCAATAGATAAGCTTAATAGTTTTATTGTGGCTAAACTGCCTGAATATATGGTTCCGGCTGTCATTATGCAAGTTGACCATATACCCTTAACGCCCAATGGTAAGGTTGACACCAGAAAGCTACCGGCGCCCATATTTTCCGAAACGACCAACAACACTGAAGAAACAGCGACAACCCCAAACTCACGCCTGCAAACCGAACTGTCGGACATTGTGGCACAAGTGCTCGGTCACAGTGATTTTTCTGTAAGCACAAATCTGCTTCGAGCCGGCTTAGCTTCTTTGAATGCCATCATGGTTATGGCGAAAGTTTCGGAAAAATACGCGCTGGATATTTCTGTGAATGCGTTTTTAGCACTGCCTACAATACTGGAGCTGGAAAATCTGCTGGTGGATGCTTTATTAAGCAGACCTGCAACGGCGCAGCAAACAAATGCGCCCCATACGCCGCAAACACTTTTTCCTTTGTCAGCGAATCAAATGGGTGTGTACTATGCCTGTGTGAAACAACCTGATTCGATACTATATAACATCCCTTTTCGCTTGGATCTTGCCCCAAATATACATGACGCAAAGCGTTTACAAGAGGCAATGCTGCAAGTCATTGACGCCCATCCCGTTTTGACTACCCAATTTACACAGCAAGATGGAAAGTTGTGGCAAGGGCAAGGCAATGCGCCGCTTGCGGTGGAAATATTACAATGTGCGTACCAAGATTTAGAAAAAATTTCACAAGATTTTGTGCGCCCTTTTGTGCTTTTAGATGCTCCGCTTTGTCGCTTTGCCGTGGTACATACCGAGCAAAGCCTACACGTTCTTTTTGACGCACATCATTGTATTTTTGACGGAATTTCCGTGGATGTTTTTTTGCAAACGCTTAACCTTGCTTTCATGGGCGAAACTTTGCAAAAAGTGCATGGCGAACCAAGTCTTTACGCTCTTGCGCAAAAAGAATCGCTGGCGCTTGAAAATTCGTCCTTAGAGTCAAGTTATGTGTATATAAAGGATTTATTGCAAGAATACGGCGGCGTCTGCGAGCTTGCGCCTGACCTTGCCCATAACAATAGCATAGGCACGCTTGCTGAATACGTTCAAGCGGTGGATAAAACAGCTGTACAAGTTTTTTGTAAGGAATATGGTATAACTACGGCCTCGCTATTCTTGGCTGCAAGCAGTTACGCCTTGCATCGCTTTCTTGCGCTCAATGAAGGCGACAGTCTGTATCTTGCAACCATCAGCAACGGACGTGCCACAGCTAACCTGTCACAAAGCATAGGCATGTTTGTGCGCACCCTGCCCCTAGCCATTGCCCTACCTGAACAAGCTCAAAACATAGAATTTATTGAATATACACAAAATGCTTTGCGTACCGCCATTTCTCATGAAGAATATCCTTTCACGCGCATAGCCGATGATTATGGCTTTGAACCAAGCATCATGTATGCTTGTGAGTTAGGCGTGGTGCAATCGCCTACCCTTGCAGGTCAAGAGCTATCCTTGGTATCGCTTGTGCCTCCAAAGCCTAAATTTCCTTTGTCAATTCATGTGGAAGAACGAGATGGCGCCTATGTTTTTGCCTTGCAGTATGATGAAGCTCGTTATTCGCCGGAGCTTATGGCTAATCTTGCTCAGTGCATGGTCACAGCACTTTCGGGCATGTTAAGCGAACCGACGGCGCAATTGACGCAATTATCGCTGATAAATGCAGAACAAACTGCTTTCTTACAAGCAATCGGTGAAAAGTCATTACAAGGCGAAATGACAACGCTCATGGCTATTTTTGAGCAAACTGTTTTACAACATGCCGATAAAATTGCGCTTAAGGCTTGCGACCAAGACCTTACATATGCAGAACTTAACGCACAAGCTAACAGGCTTGCCCATGCGCTGCTCAAGCTCGGTGTTCAAGTTGAAGATAGAGTTGCTTTCATGCTGGAACGCACAAGTCTTGTGCCCATTGCCATGCTTGGCATTATGAAGGCCGGCTGTGCTTTCATTCCTGTAGACCCCACATACCCACAAGAGCGTATAGAACATGTGCTACAAGACAGCGCCGCCGCATTTTTATTGGTAGATGCTTTGGATACGGAAAGCCCGTGGAATAATGCGCTGGAATTGCGTGATTTACTGAACCAAGAAACCACAAGCACCAATCCCAAGCTTGCGCTTAGTCCGGAAAATTTAGCGTATTTGATTTACACCTCCGGCTCTACCGGTAAGCCCAAGGGCGTCATGCTTACCCATGCAGGCATTGCCAATTATGTTTTGCCGCAGCCACAAAATATACAAATGTATGCGCTGAGCAATTATGCAACAGGCATGCTTTCCATAACCACGGTGGCTTTTGACATGTTTTTGAAGGAAGCTTTCGGGGCTTTGATGAATGGGATAACGCTTGTTTTTGCCCATGAGGAGGCCACACGAAATCCCCTGCAACTTGCCGAGCTTTTCGCCACCGGTCAAGCCGATGCCTTTAGCGCAACACCTTCAAGAATGTTAGACTTTATGGAAGTGGATATATTGCGTGCCGCTATTTTGGATTGTAAGGTTATTATGTGTGGCGGCGAAAAATATTCACCTCAGCTTTTGGAATATCTTAAAGAGTCCAAGGCTCGTTTATATAATAGTTATGGTCCCACTGAAATTACAGTGTCTTGCAATGCCAAAGAAATTGTGGGAACAAAAATCACTGTGGGTGCGCCGCTTTATAATGTGCGAGAATATGTGGTTGATCGGCATGGCAATAATTTGCCTGTGGGCGTCATGGGCGAGCTGTTGGTGGGTGGACGTGGAGTCGCCAAGGGCTATTTAAATCTCCCCGAAGAAACAGCCGCACGCTTTGTTATGCATAATAATGAACGAGTTTACCGCACAGGCGATCTTGCCGCATGGACGCATACCGGTGAAATTATAATTCTTGGGCGCAATGACGGGCAAATTAAATTGCGTGGCTTACGCATTGAGCTTGGGGAAATAGAAAAGGCGCTTAATGCCTTGCCGCAGATAAAGAACGCCGTGGTTATTGTACGTCACATGGGTCAAGAGGAGCACCTTTGTGCTTATTGCATTGCCGATGCACCGCTTGACTTTGTTCAAATTCGTGAACAACTCTCTAAAACTCTTACTCATTACATGGTTCCCACCGGCTATATGCAGCTTGACTCCATGCCCAGAACGCCCAATGGCAAGTTAGACGCAAAGGCATTGCCCGCACCAACTTTAGAGCGAACAAGCAGCGTTGCAACGGCATATGATGAGCCTGTGGGCGAGCTTGAAACGGCACTGTGCGCTATTTTTTGCGAGGCACTTAACGTTGAAAAAATCGGCGCAACCGATAATTTCTTTGCGCATGGCGGCACGTCACTGGGCGTAACTCGTCTTTTGGGGCTTGCGCATAAGCACAATATCCATGCTAATAAGGAAAATAACGGGCAAGAACTTTCGTATACAAATATCTTCGCCTCACCGACGCCAAGGCAGTTGGCGAAAATTTTACAAGGAGAAAAGCTTGTACAACTTGCTGACAAGGAGCCGGTAAGTGCTGCTCTCTTCAGCGATTATGCTTACGAGGGCATCGATGCGCTACTGGAACAAAATACCATTAATGCTCTACAAAGCGAAGAGCCACGGCCGCTTGGCAATGCACTTTTTACCGGTGCGACGGGATTTTTGGGCATAACATTATTGTATCAATTCCTCAAAAACGAGCACGGCAAAGCCTATTGCTTATTGCGTAAGGGTCGCTTTTCATCGGTGGAAAAACGCCTCAGCGGTTTGTTATATTTTTATTTTGCCGAGCGATTTGACGAACTTATAGGTGAGCGCATTATCCCCATTGAAGGCGATGTAACGGATACGACATGGGTACGGCTTGCGCAAAAAGAAAGCATTCACACTGTTTTTAACTGCGCTGCCGATGTGCGCCATTTTGCCCATGATGATTCCATCGAAAGGGTAAATGTTGGCGGTGCACAGCGTTGCATTGAGTTTTGCCAAAAAAGCGGCGCTCGTTTGATTCATGTGTCCACGGTGAGCGTGGCAGGTTTTGCCATCAACGGTTATCCCGAAGGGCAAACCCTCACAGAACACAAGCTTTATTTTGGTCAGCATCTCGAAAACCAATACATTCGCAGTAAATTTATGGCAGAACGGGCAATTTTAGAAACCATGCTCCATGCCGACGCCGCACTTGATGCTAAAATCATGCGTGTGGGCAATCTCACCGGGCGTGTGTCTGACGGGGAATTTCAAATTAACGCCAGATCAAATAGCTTTGCCGGACGTTTGCGAGCCTTGAGCTTGCTTGAGGCTGCTCCCTATGCCATGGCAGATCAACCGATAGACTTATCGCCTGTGGACTCGGTAGCTGATGCAATTATCCTGCTTTCACGCACGCCTAGGGCTTGTTGTTTATTCCATCCGGTGAATAATCATGCTTTCTTTCTTGGTGATTTAATTGACAATATGATTGCCATGGATATTCCCGTTAAATGGTGCGAAATGGAAGTTTTCAACACCGCATTTGAGCAAGCACGCGAAGAAATGGCACATATGGAAGATATGGTAAGCCTTGTGGCCTATCAAAACATGAGTCAAGGGAAAAGCGTCAGCGGCATTTTGACCGCCCGCCGGCACACGGTGCAAGTGCTCAAGCGTTTAGGTTGGCAATGGCCGCTGCTGGGTGCTGAATATCAAATTAAATTTCTAGACGCTTTGAAAGGTTTGGGTTACTTTGATAAAAACTAATATAATTGCATACTTTATTAAATGATATGTCACACTCATCAAGAACATTATACTACCGTGAGCAAGACGCTCTTGTGCTTCCGGCAAAGCTCAGCAGTTTAGACACGCTGAACGCTTGGATTTCTGACATTGCCGTTGAGCTGGCATTGCCGAAAAAAGTTACAAGGCATCTTTATATTGCAGTTGATGAAATCGCAGCCAACATAATAAGTTATGCAAATATTGATGGGGCTGATAAGTCGTGCCCTGTCATAACTTTGCGCATATCATTTGACAGCGCAAAGCGTATGCTTACGCTGGTTTTTTCCGACAATGGAATCCCGTTTAATCCACTGGAGCTGGAAGAACCGGATATATTTGCACCGGAGCACGAGCGAGAAATTGGCGGTTTGGGTGTGCTTTTAGTGAAAAAACTTATGGATAGTGTGGAATATTATCATAGTGACGGACAGAATATACTTACCTTAAGAAAAATAGTGAACTGAATAAATGCTTAATAAATTACACACTTACGGTGCTTTGCTCATAACACTGCTACCAATATCAAGCCTTGACGCTACAGCACATGAGCTGAATAAAAATACCACCTTACGGGCGCATATAAAGCAACGAGAGCAATATGATCGCTGTGTGCATAATGCCGGCAAAAATGCAGTTCTTGAAAAACAATGCCGCAAAGCTTACGCCAAATCACGGCTCTTTACGGTACAGCAACTGCATCACATCTATATGGAGCATCCCCTTGAGGCTGAGGAGCTTTATGATGACGCGCTCATTGGGCTTAGCGGTAGGGTGTACAGCCTTGGGACTGCAACCCTCGGTGCGCCGGAGGCTGTGCTGAGCTTGGATGCCCTTGGACTGAGCGGCGTGCGTATTGAGTTTTCACCGCAAAGCACAGAGCAATTTAATCAGCTCAAACAAGGTGATACAGTACACGTTGTGGCCATTTGCAAGGG
>CAYJJP010000057.1:0-10078 GCA_964370525.1 uncultured Desulfovibrionaceae bacterium
CTATAATGCTACTTGTGGGAAAACCAGTCAAGGAAAATTAGATGCGTTTGCCCTGAGCATAACAGAAAAAAACTAGACAAATTCTTTGCCACGATATAGCATGAAGGATGTTATATTCTTCACTATGAACCCTCGATTTTGATGCTATGGCTTGATGGCTTGCGCAGTTTTTAAAAATATTATTTATGACTTTACAAGGGGTTGATTATGCAAGATGAATTGAAACCTCCTCTTAGTGCGTCATGTGACAGCCCACAGGCACAAAAACTTCTGCAATGTGCCGATGAAGCAGAAATCCACAAGTATCTCGATAAACTCGCACATACTGAAGTGGATTTACGTGGCCTTCTTAAAGTTAAAGATAAAGAAAATCAAAGAATTGCAGAGTCCTATAAGAAGCTTGCAAAACACAAATCGCATACCAACTTTACGCCTATGAATCGGCGTGGGCGTAGTATGTTGCTTGTGTTGTTTGTGGGTGCGGTTATCAGTGTTATTTGTTTTGTTTTCTCGGAATCCATAAGTACATTTTTCAAAAAAAACTTTACAGCTGCCAGTACTTATCTTGACTCGTTACAGGCAGATATAACTGCCTATGCTTTTCCGTGGTGGGGTATTGCACTGCTGTGTGGGGTGGGCGTTGTGCTTCTTATAGCAACGACACGTAAGGATATAAAGGGTTATAAAACAGGCGCCCGCATCGTCCTTATTCCCCTCTGTGCTCTTGTCGTCATGTGGCTCTGTGTGCCTGATTTTGCTTTGATGATTTCCTCGATTGATATTTCAAATACATGGATTCTTTATAAGTTTTTTCCATGGTGGGTCTTTTTTTCCATACTGCCTGTGTTGCTGGCCTACATTGCGTATCATGCCCTAAATAGGTTTAAAAAAACTGTCGATATAATTGGTAAAATTAAAACGCATATTGAAGAATCAAGGAGGGCGAAAAGTAGGCTTGCCACTATATGTATTGGCATCGTCGCCTACTCAATTCTCCTTTCCTATGTTACTGTTTTCATTCTTGATTGCTTACTCATGCTGCTCTCTGTCATGCTGTTTAACACATTTATTGTGCAATGTGTTTCTTATGGGCTTATAGGCGGTATTACATTTTTATACACACGCCTACAATATTATAAGTTTCGCGCAATATACAATAGGCTTGAGAGGCGTTTATAGCGTACATGGTAAAATCGTATTAGTGCATATTTCTTGCGATAGCACATTTCAAACATAAAGGGGTATTTATGATTCTTGAACAGAGTCTTTCTCAAAGGAAACAAGTGATTGAAGATGTGATTAAAATCCTGCAGAGTACCAAGGTTATCTTTGACAAATACGGAAAAGAGGTCTTTGTAACAGCCTATGACAGGTTTCAAGAACTTGAAAGCAGTTTGACATCTGATCAGATTCGTATGGTTGTTATCGGCGAATTTTCACGTGGCAAATCAAGCCTTTTAAATGCGCTTCTCAATATGAGCCAGCTTCCGACAGCCCAACAAGCCACAACGTCTATCAATGCCTTCATCTACCCTGTACCCAAGGGAGAAAGTGACGAATATATAGAAGTCAGCTATTTTGACACAGAGGAAAAGAAGAAAATCCCCATGGACAGTTCCCATGTCATTGCACAATGGGGCACGGAGCTTGACGCAGACAATGCTGATTCGCGTAAAAATATTGAGCGTATCAGTATTTACATGAAACACAAGCTCCTTGATTTAGGTTTGGTTCTGATTGATACACCCGGACTTGAGTCCATACATCAACATCACGAGGAAATCACCCGAAGAGCCATTGACGGAGCCCATGTGGCCATATGGGTGCAAAGTGCAGACCAGCTTGGTGGCAATAAACGTGAATGGCAGTTTTTACAAAGCAGTATTCATAAAAAATTTCATAAATTCATTACTGTTGTCAATAAGTGGGACATGGTTATTGCGTGTGCGGACGACTATGACGCAAGGCTACCCCTTGAAAAACGAGAAGCAGACAAGCTTAAAGTGGTAAAGGATAATTTTCGTGAACATCTGACCCATATTAACGCCGATGATCTGGAGCTTTTTCTTGAAAAAAATCTCTTTGGTGTCAGTGCAACATGGGCTTTGAAGGGAACGCCGGAGCAAAGAAATATGTCGGGTCTTGATAAACTTACACAGCGAATTCAGGAAATGTGTACCGGTGAAGAGGCCATGCAAGCAACCATATTTACCCCTTTAAGGAGCCTTATGGAGCTGCAAGCAACCCTTAAGGAGCATATCAACGACAACTTAACAGCAGTGCAAGATACAACGTCCATCGAAGAACGAGAACGAGAAATTGAGAAAATTGAGGCCGATATCAAACATATCGCCATGGCGCAAAAAAATGCTTCTCTTGAAGCACGGGCCATGCACGACAGGATGTGCAAAACACGCATAGAGCGCGTACATGACCGGATAGTGGTTCCCTTGGAGTCACTCAAGCAATATGTAAGTAGTAATATATCAAAAGATTATGTGAGAGGAGAAATAAAAAAACATGCGAAAAGCATTGATTTGCCACCCCATGTCGCCAAAGAATATAAGGATACGCTGGAAAAAGTGAACAAGTGTTGGGTGGAACAAGCGCAAGAGACCATGAGTGACTTAGAAGATGCGCGCAGTGAATACGCCGCGAGCATGAATAAACATGCCATATCAATTCGTAATAGCCTTGTCACTGACGACATATGCTTGCCGGAATTACATGTAGAATGCGCTGTCGACTTGCACAGTATCCAAGAGCATATCTATGAACAAGAGAAAATTGAGCAAGAAATTGCGAAAAATGAAGAAGAAATATTGAAATATGACAAAATAATTGCAGAAAATTATGCTTCTGAAGCTACACTGCAGGCGGCACAAAGCAGTTTGAACATGCTTCAGCGTCGCCATGAAGCCCTTGGCACAAGACCCAAGCCCATAGAAATAACAAAGCATAGGAATGTCAGAGGGGTGGTGGGGACATTGCTTTTGGGTGAAAAATTAAAGCAATACAACGAGTATGATCACAGCAATGTGCAGGCATGGCAAGAGGAGCGTGCAGAGATCATACAGAAAATTGATAAAAAAATGTCTTCAGTGGAAGACATTCAAAGGGAGCATGAAAAGAAAACAGGCAGGCGTATGTCTGCTGAAATGGCGCAACGCAAACTTGAGCAACAAAATGCAAGACATCTTGCCAAGCAAGAAGCCTTGGCAGTGCAACGCTCAGAGGCTCTTGCTCGTGCTGTTGATGTCGCCTATGAACATTTGTGCAATAGCACTGTGGGCGGCTTAGAGCGCAATATTTCCTTGCTGAAAACCTCTGTGGCAAAATCCATAGAGGCAACATTTCAGCACCAGCTTCAATATCTTTCTCAATGTGTTGATGAGCAGTACTTGGAACCTTTACGAGCCAAAAAGCAAAGCCGAGAAGAAGCACAAAAGACCATTGAGCATGGTAAGCGTGAAATAGAAGAAAAGGTGCAAGAATACAGCCTTGTTTTGCAAGAAATAGAAGAACTTACTTTGAAAAGTAGTAAATTACTACCATAAGGGGAACGTTTATGCATCAGGAATACAATGGTTTACCAGAATCATTGACGTACACTCTTCAAGAACTTGCTAAGCAAACCTACTTAAACAGCACACCCATTCGTGTGTGCTTGAGCGGTGCTTTTTCCGTGGGCAAAAGTTCTTTGCTCAATATGTTGTTGGAACAACGCCTGTTGCCTGTGGCACTGGAAGAATGTACGACCCTCCCCACGTTTCTTGAATACGGCACAGAAGAGGGCTACAGCTTGACTGCACAAGGACAAACGCGCCCCATTTCTCAAGAGCAGTTGTCAGAATATATTTTAAAAGCGCCACATGGTGCGCAGTTTGCTACGGCGACTTTGACGCAGCCTTGGCTGAAAAACATAGAAATCGTCGACTTGCCCGGGCTTGGTAGCATAAGCCAAGATAATAAGGACTATAGCCGTTTGCAAATGGAACAAGCGGATATTATAATCTATTTACTTGCGCCGCGTGGCCCTTCTCAAGAAGATTTGGACAGCTTGGCCATGCTTCACATCTATGGCAAGACCGTGCTTGTGGGGGTGGGGCGTTGGGATGAAGTGGAAACATCAGCCAGTCAAGGGGAGGTTATGCCTGACTTAAAAAAATGGCAGGCAAATATCCTTTACAAAACAGGCATATCATCAGACCTTGTGCCCATGAGCAAGTACGGAGAAGGTCGAGAGCGTATTTTGCATTTTTTGCAAACGTCTTCTTTTGAATTACTTGACATAAGAAAGCAAAGATTTATTGCACTGGCAACTCCTGTGCTGCAGAGCGCCTTGCATGACAATGCACAGGCCTTACAGGCCGTGCAAGCACATACAGAAGATGTCGTGCGGGCAAGGCATCTTGCTCTACAAGAAGAAAGTAATGCTCTTTTATTGGCCAAAGAAAAACTGTTTCAGGAGAAAGACAATGAACAAGAGTGCACGCTTCATGCTTTTTCTGAAAAAATTCAAACAGTGCAATCCTCGTTCAAAAGCAGTCTGGAGCAAGAGAAAAAAACGCTCACCGGTGCCGACAACTTTGAAGCATTTTTATTGAAAGGTGAGCAGCTCTTGCGCCAAAGCCTTGATAATTTGGCGCAGTATGCCTCATATTTGTCAGAAAAATATGGTAAAACATTCACTAGCCCCGAGCTTGAACAGCTCCATCTGCAAGTACCCGTTATGGAACCTGTGGCTGTGACAGATTTTATTGACACAGGGCGAGTCGATTTCGCACGGCAACGTCTGCAAGAATTGTGCGAGCATCTGAAAACTTCATCTCATGCTGATTCCATAGAAATGCAAGAAAAGATTGCTCTTTTGAGCCAAGACATTTTTCAGTTGCAATCACAGTACAGCGCCCTTACAACACAACCCCTTCCACGCATCGAAGTCAAAACAGAAAACTCCGCCACGGGTGCTATCGTGGGTCGAACTCTTGGTGAAATTGCTGACTTTGCACTCATCTTTTTTGCTCCGACTTTGCTTGCGAACAAGGGCGTGACCGTGGCAGGGAAAGCCGCGGCTGTAGCAAGTAAAACGTCTAAAGTTGCGGCGGCTGCAAGAGGAGCCCTCAAACTACATAACGCAGCAAAGACAGGCAATCTTACAACGCATCTTCCCGGCATTGCGGATAAATTGCAAGTGTTTGATATGATAACACTTGGATATTGGGGGGAACAGTTAGGGCGCGCCTTTGACGGAGGGGCGCAATCGCAGTGGATTGTTGACCCAGAAGTAAAGCAAGTACAGCAAGAACGTCTACGTCTTGTAGAAGCGGATATAACAACGAGAAGGCAGGAACTGTATAGCCTAGAAAATGCTGTGAGCGCGAGTCGTGTGCAAAGTAAGCAATATCAAGAAGAAAAATTGCGCTTAGAACAAGAGCTTGCGCAGATGGAAAACGAAGCAAAAAGAGAACGCCAACGTCTTGAAAATGAGTATGTTGCACAACAATTAAGCAATCTTACTTATGTGGCTGAAAAGGCGCTTTCTCATTGGCAAGGCAATTTGAATGCACAGAGCAAAAGCATGTTAGAACTTCTTGCATCGTCCATGAAGCAATGGTGGGATTTACACATAGACGATGCCCTTGCGCAGCGATCCCAAGCTGTTGCTAAGCTTAACGCACTGCTTGATGCGGCGCCGCAAGAAAAGCGTGCTCAGGAAGAAAAAATTGCCGCGGAACACAACGCCATTACAGAAGTGTTAAGGCAAATAGTGTATACTAAATAAAGCATTGTATGCTTCATTTGATAAGGAGAGCATTGGATGCAACAAAATACAATAGATAATGCGCAAGGCGCCACATATAATTTTGTGAAAAACGTAGTAGAGCAGTTGGCACAAAAGCTTGGGGCGCGACAGGTTCCGACTGACAGTGAAGTGGCTGTGCGTGTTGTGGGTGAATTTTCATCAGGCAAAACCCGTGTTATTCGTGAACTTTTGCAGGAAGTTATTCCACAAGAATTCATCCCCATTTCTTCGCATGAAGTGCAAACTCGTCTGCCTGTAGAAATCACCTACGGCGAGAGTGCAGAACTATCCTTGGTAAAGGGTACTTTTGGGCACATCGATAGGGAATATGTAAAAACGTTAAGCCATTTTCCCCAGCGTCAAGAGCTGGAGGCATATGCTCACACAGAATACAGCATCCTGCTTTCTATACCGGAGCAAAGGCTTTTGTTACAAGAGGGTGATGGCGTGTCTGACACAGCAGATCCCATGCGTTTTTGCCTTATAGATACCGTAGGGTGGAACTCTGAAGATAATATTGACCTTAATTCTGAAGATTATTTTTCGGCGGATTGGTACAATATGGCACTTGTCTATGTGACAAAGGCCGTGCGCATTGACAGTCAATTCAATAAAGATATGGTAACTAAAATTGTTGAATCTTTTGAATCTGGCAGTTTGATGCCCATCAGAAATATGCTTCCCATTATTTGTGTCATCACCAATTGTGAAAAGGATGAACAGCACACGATGATTCAGCGTATGCAGAAGTTATTTGACAGTCTTATGGACGAACGCGGCATCGATAAAAACACGTATCCCATACACATCATGGCCCTAGAGTTTAACTCTATGAATGACACGGAAAAAAAAGACTTTCGGGAGAACCTATGGAACGCTGTCCTGTGTGACAATCCTGCAAAAGATGTTCGGGACAACGCCCTCGAACGTGCTTTGCAAGCTTGGCCGCAGGAGTGGCATATGGAACCGTATTTAAAGGAGTCGCTTGTGGTCTACGAGCGTCATGCAAAAGCTCTTGATTGTGCCTATCGTGAGGACGCATATATCGCTCATATGACGCGAAGACGGCTTGACGGCTTAAATGTACAGGAAATGCGTGATCATTTACGAAAAAAATGGCTGGAGCAATTGTCTATCACAGATATAGAATACACGAGTTTTATGCACACACCAGCGGTGCAACTTCCCGTAGATCATCCACTACGACCGTGGTGGGAGTGCTACTGGCTTCCAAAAAGAGACGCTCTTGTGCAAAAACAGCGTGATTTTTTTGAGGGAATGGAGAAGGCCATAGCCAATTTTACCGAGGACGTGGACGATATTGCTGTGTATTTCGTACAGCATGTGAGTACATTGTATACCAATGCGCAGATGTCAACGCATGGTTCCTTCGGTAAATTGTGTCAGACGCTACTTACTTGGAATTCTAGCTTAAACATGACAGCTTCTGTGAGTACGCTCTTGGCACTTTCCTTGATGGAGGCACGATATGCCGATACGCTTCAAGCGTTACAAGGCAAATAATGTTCTTAATTTAATAATGTAAGTGTGGGGATTTATAATGAATATACAAGACGGTATGAAGGCAAAAAACATGCTTTTACAACTCATTGAACATGGGGATAGCGATACTTTGCAGGACTATCTCTCGAAGATTGCAACCATCGAATACGAATTACGTACAAGAGTCAACAATTTAGAGGAAGATAAAGCAAAGGGTCATGTGGCAATGGGTGAATTACAACAGATTAATGAATCGCAACTGCAAGAGATAAACGAAAAAAACATAAAAATTAAGCAACTTGAACAAACAACAAAGGACATTCAAGACTTTCACAATAGGCTTAATCATGTCAATAACGAGTACGATGATAAACGCATTATGCAATCTTTTGAACTTGCGCTTCAAGAGTATGACATAGGTATGGTAGAAGTACTCATTCGTACGCAAACTTCTTCTCGTATGTATAAAAAAGTATTTGAACATGTCTTGCGAGAATATGAAGTTGGTGTTGTTGCTACTCTTATTAAAGCAGGACTACCGGAAAGCGTGTACAAAGATAAACAATATAGAGAGATAGCTGAAAATTCACCAGTCGATGCTTACAAAAAACTCTGTCTTTTAGAAGATGGTCTTGCGAGCATAGACAACACAAATCATGTTGGAGAATTGGTTTTTGGCGCACGGACTGAATTTAAAAAAATGCTGGAAAAGCGCAGAGAAAAGAAAACAATGGCTGTAGAGGCAGAAACTGAAGAAAAGCAACGGCCTAGTGTGTTATCCATGTTTTTGGGAGAGAAAAAAAGCACGGAGAAGCAAAAACTTTCCATAAGTAACATACTTTTTGGAAAAAAGAAATCTGATTAAATTTGAACTTTGTCTCGCTGCTTCATGCCTTTAAGAAGCTGGATTGCCAGTACGCATAAACGGATTAAAAATTTTGGAAAATATTCGCATTAAATATTGAAGTGCTTTTTGATGCTTTTTAAAAAATAAAACGTATGTCTTAGTGCTTATTTAGTATAAACATAAGAATGCTTCGTTTGTCGCAAACACTATTGCCCTATAAGGAGCCTGTTATGGTTGTGTCACCTAATAATATTTTGTTTTCCTCAAAATGCTCAAAGTGCCGTTCTATTAGGATTGTTGAAACACGAAAAGAAGGTGTGGGGCTGAAAGAGAAGATTTTTTCTCTCTCCGTACCGTATATCAGAAAATGTCTTGAATGTGGACACAGTGAGGAAATAAAGAAACTTCCTAAAGACATTATTAAATACTAAAGTAAAAAAATAGAGAGCTTTTACCTAAAGATAGATAAAGCTACTTTCTGATACTGCTTTAATATTTCAGGTGTTCCGAGTGCGATCCACAACTTCCCCATATTTTTGAGGTCAAGTGAATCATTTCTTCAGATTTTGAGACAACCTTTGTTCGTCGTGTATTACCGTTGTCACGTTCAATGGTAACAGTGTGGCTTTTACCCACAACATGCCGGTCTGATGGTAAAATGGTACTAAATGTCTCCCAGTTGTCCGTATAAAAAATGCATGAAGTTAAATGTTTTACTTTTTCGTTGACGTTTATATACAATTTGGCATAAAAGCTCCTCCATGAGGATGTTATACCACTAGTTTATCTATAAGTAAAAAACTCTCAATAAATTTAACATCATTGCTGAAATCTACCTTTTTGCCACGCAACTTTATTTTTTCAAGCATGTAAGAAAAAAGTTTTTCCGCTCCCCCAAGGCGAAGACAAAGCAATAACATAAGGATAAGTTGTATTTTGAACTAACTTTGTGAGATTATCAGCGTATTTTTCACGCTAAAAAATATCATCCTCAAAAGTAGCCTTTGTTGCATCAGTTTCACATGCGTGGAATGAGTAATTCACAGTATCTCCCAACAATTACAATTTTTCAGCTTGCTTCCTGTGCATCCATAAGGAAAGTGTATTTTCCTCGAAGCTTTGAAAAAGGAATTTTGCGTAAAATTCTTTCGCCTGTTCATGTTTAGCATCCACAAGAAAAACCGCCCAAGTCATTTCATTTCGGCAAGAGCGGCGCAAGGCATCCAGCATAAGCAAGCTGCCCACATGTTGGCCTTGATGGCCTGTATGCACGGCGAGTCTGCCCATGCGAATAGCTGGTACTGTAGGATAGCGCGGCATTTTTTTGGCTACATCTTCAGGCAAAGCGGAAAGCACAATGGAAGCCGCAGACAAAGTATAATAGCCAATAATCTTTTGGGGTGCTTGAGTTTCACGGGCAACGATGACCGTAGCAAAGCCGCGTTTCATATCTTGGCTGGCTTGTTTTTGTAGATAATTGTCTAGTGCCGGCTCTCCACAAGAGAAACCCTTTTTATCCATCTCTGACGAGAGTAAACCGAAAAGCAAGGTCATTTACTTTCCACCTTGCTTGCGTACTCCTCTGCTAAAGACGCAAGGAATGGCGTAGGCTCTTGCACCTTTTCTTCCATGAGAGCTTTGGCTAAAAGCTCTTGGTCTTGCACTGCCAATTGCAAAAGAGATTGCTCAGCAATGACCTTTTCCGCTTTTTCCAAGGCGGCTTCCATAAGAAAATCAGTGCGTGTACGTCCCTGCATGGCGGCGGCACGGTCTATAGTTTCACGCACCGAAAGCGGCAAACGCACGTCCATGCGTGACATGATATGTTCTGTTGCTTGTGTCATATGCTCTCCTTGAATTATATATACGGATTATTTCCGTACATGACAAGATGTAAGAGAGAGAAAATTTTTAATCTGGTT
>CAYJJP010000058.1:0-9929 GCA_964370525.1 uncultured Desulfovibrionaceae bacterium
TGGTTAAGGACTTTTTAGAAGTTTCAAAAGCATATTTGGGAAGTGGGTAAAGAGCTTGCTTTTCTTTATAAAACAGATCTTTAACACTTTCATTCTTACCTTTTATAGTTCTGCAAAGGTATTGCTCGCACCTTTCTTTAAGCAGTTGATTTAATTCATTTAAAATTTTAACTTGAGGGATCGGAACAAAGGCATTTCTACGAATATAGCCGACAAGCCCCTCAACCAACCCTTTCTCATTGCCGCAAGCAACATTGCAAAAGACCGCTTCAAAGCCATAATGCGCCGCAAGAGCCGCATAGCCGGCTTGTTTCTTTGCGTGGGAACCAAAACCTTCTTTTACTGCGACTTTGGCATTATCAAAAATCACCTTGCGTGGGACTCCACCAAAATATTGAAATGCTTGAACAAGACCATCAAGAAAACTTTCTTCATTTTGCCTACGATAAGCAACCACAAAAGGAGCATTGCTGTAGCAAAGTTTAGCACAAAAAAGATTTACTTTAGTTTTTTGACCATTTAGATAAATTGTAGCTTCACCCCAATCAAATTGCAGTGCATCGGCTATAGGAAAACTCAAAGGTACGTAAGCCTTTGTTATTTTGCTTTTTATTTTGTTTACTGCACGTCTAACAGCAGATGAAGAGCCTTGAAAGCTATACTCCTCAACCAATCTGTCAAAAATCCTTTTTGCGGTATGCTTTTGCTTTTTCAGGTTCAGCTCTTCATCTTGCTTAAAGCAGGATTCAATGAATAATTCTATATCGTTAGTAATTACTCTTGGCTTTCTTGAGGGGTAATCCTTTCGTTCCCAAGGAACCGCCTCACCATCCCAGTATTTTTTTACTGTGTTACGAGAAATTCCCAATATTTTAGCAATTTGCCTTTGACTTTGACCATCAAGCCGCAGCTTCCGTATCTGCTTATAAATTTCCACTGTAATAACCACCTTTTTGCCTCCTATACTTCGCTTAAAGAAATATAGGAAATTTTTATTAGTGGCTCAAATTTTCGTGAGCAAAACCACTCAAAGTGGCTCACTTCTTAAGTAGCATTTACATAAGGAACTGGGCTTAGCTTGTGATATGCGTCACCTGCAAGGTCCGCAAGGCGTCGAACCACGCAAGCAAAGCTTTGATACTGTTGATGCATTATGTTCGTATGTTATTAAGTCCATTCAAGAAATGCTGCGAGATGGCTATCCCATGGCGGAAATAGCCGTACTGTATGCCAGCCGCACTTGGCAAACGGCAACAGGCAAGGTGGAAATCCCCACCATATTGAGAGATGCTTTGGAAAGACAAGGAATTATGGTCTCTTGGGTGACGGAAGATGACAGAGCCAAACGCCGCTATGACATCACCACCGACAGTGTTACCCTTTCCACCATCCATAGCGTGAAGGGCATGGACTATGCGCACGTCTTCCTCATCGGCTTGCCCGCCATGACAGCGAGCAATACCGAATATGTGAAGAAATTAAGCTATGTAGGCATGACTAGAGCACGTGTTGGGCTTGATGTTATTGGGCTGGAATATTAGCATACGAGTTGATATAATAATGAATTCTTTTACATGGAAACTTTATACTCCTGCAAAAGTTCCGTTACAAGCTTGATATAAAGCTGCTTGGCGTCAGTATATTTTTTCTCTTGTAAAAGCTTATAGCCTACAGACAAATAATTGTCCCACATCTTTTTATATATTTCATAAGAGTTAGGTTGGGCATCAATTTGTTTAATGATATTAGGCGCTATACGATAGTATTCTTGAATAATACTGAATCCATCAGAATCACTTAATAAGATATTATCACGATATTTACGGTATGCTTGAAGCACATCACAATCATCTTCGAACCCCATAACACGACATGTAGCAGTCGTAAGGAAGCAACCACTACTACTTGAACTTGATGATGTTGTTCGTGAAGACGTACTATAGTTTCTGGTATTACTATATCCGTCTCTCTTTTTAGCGTGTGTCATTTTAAGTTGTTCTTTGGCTTTATCCAATAATTTTTGAGTGTTATTGTCACCTCCGTTAACGGCACTCTCATAGTACTCTATAGCTTTTGATAAGCTAATAGAGACTCCATCACCATAATGATACATGCGTCCAAGAAGGCGAAAGGCTCTAGGTTCACTACTAGATGAAAGATGCTTTTGAGCTCTATCAAAATTTTTTTCATCATGGAGAAGTGTCCCGAAATAACAGGAAGAAAGGCTATTTAACTCAGTTTTGTTTTCCAAATAACTATATAATTGTAAAGCTTTTTTATGACTTATTTCTTTTTGTTTTTTTACTTTTTCCGTATCACTATTATAAGGTCGAGACCGTAAAAATTCGTATTTAGCAATTTCTTCTAAAGCAAGTAAGTGTCCTTGGGCTGCTGCTATGTAAAGGTAAAAAAGCTCTCTAGTGGTAAATGAATAATTATTTTTTTCGATAGCAATATCGTAGCAAGCTTCTGGCATAAGCTCTCGAAGAAGAAATTTCATCCCTCTTTGGTAAACATTTGAACCTAATTGTTTTTTTAACTGTAAATACAGGCACTTGCTAGCTTCTTGAGAGCCTAGCACGATGGCTTTTCTTAGACTTGCACCAGAATTAAAAAGTTGCTGTTCTTCCCATAGTGCACGAAAATACCATTCATCAGCAGTGTATGGCTGTATGTGAGCAGCATGATTTCTTCCAGCTTCGTCTGGAGTTAGGTTTAACTCTTTATGAAGCTTTATACATAAACGATGTGCAATTTGTTTATCTATTTTTGTAATGCTATGGTCTAATATGGGAGCAGAAGACACAGAACAATCTTGCGCAGCTTTCAACCCTCCTATAAGAATTGATTCATATTTGTATCCTGAAAGCCGCATAAGCTCACAATGAGTTTTAATTTCTAAAACATTTCTTTCTTCTACTAAAAGCTCAAGAAAGTTTTCAGCTAGTTCCCAATTATCATGACTAAGACCGTAAATATCTTTGATATCAACGGGAGCTGTACTGCAGTGAAAAGTTTTTTCCATTTCTTGTGTTAATTTTAATACTATATCTCTTGAATTTTCCCATTTTTCATAACTTTCTTTTAGGTTCTTCAATGTTTCATGGGTAACATCGCGTAATTTTTTCAACTCACCGATTATTTCCTCATTTGTAGTAAGCATTAAAATGTCATTTGTAAATGAAGCTGCTGTACCTTGATGGTGGCGAATAGTGTTTTTAAACCAAGATAAAGGTTCTTGAAAAAAGTATTTTAAAAGAAAATAGGAGCTTGTACTGTAAAAAACATTTTCAGTTAACGCAGGAAGTGTATTGACAAATTTAAGCTTTGGAAACTGTTTCTTATACTTTGTAAATGCATTTTGCCCTGATACATAAATTACTGAATTTGGTCTAGTCTTGCTCAGATGTTTTAAACTTTCTATCAAAATTGGAGAATAAGTATCAGAAATGAAAAAGGTATGTGCAACATTTAAAAAGCCTTTTAAGAATAAATTGCTTGATTGACAATATTGCGGTATATCAATATAAGTTATATGATTTGGTAAATTTGGTAACTCTGTTAGAATGGAACTGAAAAATGCACTTAATTCTCCATTTTTCATCTGAATATTTTTAAGTTTATTGTATATTTCCTCTGGTTCACATGTGGTAAATCCCCCATGAGGATTGAATATGCCTGAAAAAAAATTGTTGTCTTTTTTGACATCAACAGAGTTATAAATACAGGGAACATCATTATTGTGTAGAAAGGATGGGCATATTGAAAAATTTTCCCCAAAATCATTGCTATTTTTCTCTCTTGCTATGTGGCAAATAATATGTTGACCATGCATTTGTGGAAATCTACTAAGCACAAACATTCGATCAAGAATACTATTTAGCTGTAAGCGTAGCTTATTCTTATTTGGGTATGAGCTTAAAAAAATTTCAGCATCTAAAGCTTGACAGATTTCTTCTTTAATCTTTTTCCAAGAATTTGCCCATGGCTGGATCTCATTGTCGACTTGAAGAAAATTAGCGAGAAAATTAATAGTTTCATGGGTATTAGTTGTCATAACTAACCTCCTCTAGCTTTTTGCTGATATTTTCCATATTTTTTGTAAAATCTTCAAAATAATAATATCCATTACGTGCTTCATGTGATACAGTTAGATAAACTTCGAGTAATGACTTTATTTTACTAGGCTCACCACTTGCAAGAATAGTTGATTGAAGTTTTCGCTGTATTTCTTCGTGTTGAGATTTTTGGTTACGAAAAACATTTTGCCAATACTTTTTTACTTTAGTAATTTTTCCTTGAAGATCTGCTGATTTATTGCTGTCTTTTTTTGCATCTTCAAAGAATTGCTTGAGTAAAGATGCACCAAAATACTCTTTAACTTCGGTAGAAGAAAAGGCTGTAATGCCATAGTAGGGGATACCTTTTGCATTCATATTTTTTTTGGTTTCTTCTAAAATTTCTCTAATTTGCTCCTCTGACTTTAAGTCTGCTCTATTATAGACAATAAGGCACCGATTCGACAAATTCAACGATGCAAGAAATTCTATGTCGTCATCAGTGATACAACCACTATCTGCAGCTATCAGCCAAATAAGAAAATCGCAATGCATTAAATGCTCACGTGCGATACGTTCATCGATGCCTGTAAAACCTTTTATCGTAGAATTTTCATCTTCGGGTTTATTGTACCCAGGAGTATCAAGGAGAGCAATATTCTCCGGAATTTGCGTTGAAAAATTTGGTGTACTAATAATAATTTTATCTAGAATGCGGGAAAAACCGATTTTATATGTGTTTGAAAAATCATGCGAAATAGCTTTTAGCTCATCAATAGATATTTTTTCTAATCTACCGTGGATAGAATAGGCATGAATAAAAGAATCTGAAGATTTTACAATATATGTACCAATAGCTGTTGTAGGTCCTTGGTCACAAGGAAGATATTCATTGTCAAAAAAAGTATTAAGAAAACGAGATTTTCCAGCACTAAATTGCCCGCCTACGCCAATAATCGTTTTATTGCGCAAAAAAGGTAGACGAGCATGTTCTACAGTATTTGCAGCCAGTGCAGGAAGTTGCAGAAAATTTTCTCGCATTTCTTTGTTTGAAAATGGAACTTTTCCTACTATTTCAGGCAAATCATTGTTAAGCATGTCTCTTAGGAAAAGTATTTTTTTTTCACGATTTTTATCAGCCTCTAATGCTTTACCATAAATGCGGAAAAGTAAATCAAGCGCTTTTTCCGCATCTTGCAAGTAAATATTATTGCTATCAAAAGAATTTTCTTGTGGAATTTCTTCGAATAGTGATTCGTAATCCATTG
The DNA here is from genome assembly GCA_964370525.1 of uncultured Desulfovibrionaceae bacterium. Lineage (GTDB taxonomy): Bacteria > Desulfobacterota > Desulfovibrionia > Desulfovibrionales > Desulfovibrionaceae > CAYJAD01. Next base: position 5,327 of record CAYJJP010000058.1, read on the forward strand.
CTATTCTCCAATAATTGAAAGTTTTGCAATTTGTTTATTAACAAATTCAATCGCACGACTATAGCGTTGTAGACTAACTTCACGTTCCTTTAATTGCTCTTCCAACTTATCCATCTGGTCGGAAAGTTGCTTTCGCATTGCTTCAATAAAGTTGTTGGACTTATCCATAAGCAGTCTAGAAATATTGTTCATTTCTTCGCTTATGACTTTGACCAAATCTTGTCCGAGCCGCTGGAAAGTAAGTTCAGCTTCAACTTTTAATTTGTGGATACTTTCATTACCTTCAATTTCTCTTGGAAAAATTTCTACAAGACGATTATTATAAATTTCATTATTAAACGTGAAGGGCTTAAGTTTCAAATCATGCAATGCTGAACACAGCGGAATAAGAATTATGTTTTCATCATAGTCTTGGTCTACGTCACGGATAAAAGGGAGCATTTTCTTTTTTATTTCTTCAGAAATATTTTCAACAGAAATAAGATGTGCATACACATTTATTACATCTTTCTGTGACTTAGTTGCATAATCTCGAAGTTTCCCCAGTACTTCCTGTAAGTCTACATTATATTTTGTTGTTTCAACAGTGCGATAATGAGTTTTTTTCCAGAATAGCATACCAGATGTACTACTACGTTCTTCAGAACTTACCCCTTCATGTACCGTTATTTCAGAATATGATCTAATGTTATTTATTATACGATGCGATAAATTTTCTAGATTTAACTTCACATCAGCATTAGTTTTAATAAATAATTCTTTTGTATAGTTTTCTACAGAGTTGAGAGCATTTGTAATCCCTTTTCGTCTTTGTTGCAAGTTGTCAATATTAATTTGTTTTAAATCTTTTTCGTTAATCCGCAAGTTAGTTTCTAAAATCCTTAGAGAAGTTAGTATTATTTCTTTTGCACTCTGGGCTAATTCTAGTTTTCGATTGTGTAAAATGCTATCTTTATCTTCCCTACAAGTTTTCAACTCTGCTCGTACGCCTGCCATATTAGCAACCTTTCGTAAATCTTCACTAGAAGTCGGAGCTCCATCAAAAAATTGTAGGTTTTTAAGAACAAGACTTTCTTCTGCATCTAGTATAAAGTTTTTATCTTGTTTGTAGGCACAACTTTCTAGCATAGCAGATGTACATATAGGACTACCATTGCCTATCTGTTCTTTGTGCATTTTATGCACATTAGCCATGGTGCGGCGAAAAGCTTCGACAAAAGTTTTTAATTTTCCTTTTTCACTGGCCATTCCTCCATCAAATTGGCTTGCAATAATAATTTTACGACTTATACCTTCTTCACGCAATGTATTTTTAATAAAAGTCATATCTGAAGCAGTGAGAAATTGAGACGCCCTAGAAAGAATAAGAACAGCATCACAATGACTTAATGATTTATAAGTTTCCATACTGCGAGACACAACAGGATCATTAAGTCCTGGAGTATCTATAATTTCTAAATCTTTTAAGATAGGATGGTTTAAGCCCAATTCTACATGGCGTACAATAGCCGTGTATTCTCCATCGCCACTGATATATTTTTTTAAGTACTCACAAAGTTCTTCTTTTTCATCTAGTGGAAACTCTTCCGTTTGTCCAAACAATTTGTGCAAATCAAGCTTGTTAATGTCTGCATTTTCAACAAGTTCTACGCAAGCTCTTTGTTCCGGCGGTAGTGACCGCTTTGCACTATCCTCCATTTCTTCTTGGCTCCGTGTAGGAATATGATGGGAGTGCTTTATTTGAGCATTTTTTTCTTGCTCTTTTTTAACAAGTTTTTGTATTCGTTCCTTCCCTGCCATGGCAATTTGTGTAATTTCGTTCCAATCTTTTTGAGAATAAAATACAAAACGAACGAATTGTTTCTTTGCATAGTGCAAGCGAGTAAGCGATGCCGTCATTGGGGTTGCAGCTTTTGGCAATACAGTTTGCCCTTCGAAAAGTAAGGCATTAAGAAAAGTTGATTTACCAGCCTTCACGGAGCCCACAATGCCTATACGCAAAAGCCTTCCTTCCTTATCGGTTTGCTTTAGATTATCGGTAAGGCTTAACTGGCGCTGCTTTAGTCTATAAAACTCTTCATAAAATAGAATTTTTTCATATTCTTTAAGATTTTCAATTGTCTTTTCCAATTCACAAGTGATACTTTGCAATGTATTATTAGACATTAGACGGTTCCTTTGTTGTCATAGAATTAAAAGAATTTATAAGCTCATCAAGCTTAGCTATATCGGTGTTGTACTGTATTTGCATTTCTTGCCATGTGTTTTCTTGGGTTGTAATTTTTTGCTGTATAAAGGCAATGGCTTGACGATTTTCTTCAATTTTACCATTCCACTCATTACGAATTAAAGAAAGCATATTTTGCACAATTTCAGGAATTTCTGTTCGAATGTTCTCCTCAATTTGGTTACGTACATCTCGAAAAACAACACTTTCTAATTGCTGTTGGATTTGCATTCTTTTTTCTTCTTCTGGATTAGAAAAAAATTTGACAATATCAGGAAGGAATACCAGTACCAACTCAATTATGGGATTAATTATTGCTGATGTTATAGCAAAAGTAGTAGCAATTACTCTATAAATTCCGGCAGCCGTTGTACTTTTCTTTCCTTCTCCCGGAACGAATGAAGTGAATATATTATTTAATTTATCTAAAAAAACAGGAGCTTTTAACAAGGTTTCAGAAATTGTTTCCAAAGAAATTGTGTTATGAGAGCTCTCTTCATGTAAACTTACTTCTAAATTATGTAATACTTTTTCAAAACGTATACTAAAATATCTTTGTAGTGAACTAGAATAAACACGATTTACGATTCCAGTGATACGAGTAACAAGGGCTTCTTGGTTTATTATAGCGCTATGTACAAGAGTATCAACATTTTTGAGTAATTCACTGTATACGTCGCTTGCGACAAGTTCTGGAACCGCCTTCAATGTTTTGTCAAGCTTACTCTCTTCTTTATGTAAAGCAGATTCCAAAAATTTAATCATGTTTACATGATCTTTGATTTGTCTCTCAAGGTCTACTGTATCCATTGTGCTACAATCGTTGAGTGTTTGGATAACACTTTTAAGCCGCTCACAGAGATTAATTAGTTTTGGAACATAATGGTTTACACAAAGTTCATCGGTGTCGAGAGATGCCAAAGCATTATGAACCAATTCAGATGTATCTTCATTGAAACGAGACGTAAAAAGAATTTTTTCAGGATAACAACCAATAGTTCGACATTGATTTACCAATTCGTTTGCCATGGCTTGAGTATCTTCCGGTGTTTTTAGGTCACATTTATTTAAGACAATAAAAACAGGTGTATTATTAAGATGTAACTCATCTAAAAAAGCCAAAAGAGATGCTGGAATTGTTCCTTGATCAGCTGCCACTACAATAAAAAAAGCTATTCCTTTGTTTACATAGCGATATAGAGCTTCAGTATGTCGTTTAATACCTGAATTTGTTCCAGGCATGTCAACAGGAACTATAGGATTAATTTTTCTTAAATTTGCCGAATTAGAGTTACATAAGGCATACGCCGCATTAAAGTCATCAGTAGAACTAGTGTTCAAAAACTGATTAGCCTCCTCAGCAGTCTTAGGAAGTGCAGAAATGTGATGACGAGCACCATCATCGCTAATAATGTACATTTTTGTGGAGTCTGCCCAACGTAGTTCTGTAGCTAGGGCTGTGGTTGGCAGCTGATCTTCTGGAAGAATTTCTTCTCCAAGCCAAATGTTTAGTAGTGCTGACTTGCCTACTGAAAATTCTCCGATAAAGGGAACACACACTTCAAAATCTAAAATCTCCTTTTTTATTAAATTGACTGAATTATTTGTTTCGATAGCAATATTTTTATATTTTTCACTTAATTCAGTAATTATTTGTAAAAATTCAAGTAATTGTTTTGTCATAATAGCTTCCTTGAGTTTTATTTTAAGATGTTAATAGATAGCTTGGAAACTTTAATTAAATATCCTTTGAGCCAGTCACATCACCTACAAAACAGATTCACACCCAAATTCCTCACAGCCCACATACACCTACCCCAAAAAGGGAGGTGTTATGCGTAGAGTATATATGTATTCACATAAAAGCATAACTAAAAATCATAAAGCCAATAACTACAAAATCTTAAGAGTGGTATAGTCTGCATTACTTTGAATAATTTTGTGATTGCGTAGAAAGTTGAGTACACCTACACCACCACTAGCAACAGCAATCATGACAGCGGATATTGCTACCAGTGCTCCATTTGCTGCTATAACTGGAGTAAGCGGTGCAATTGTAGCAACGGCTGTTGCTCCACCCGTTGGTATAGCTGCCACAGCAAGAGGAATAGCTACAATAAAGCAACCAATACAAACACCCCGTGCAACTTTACCTATTGCTTTTATGCGGAAAACGTTCTTTGAGTTTTCCCTCGATTTCGATATACCCAGCTCTTTTTTCAATGCTCATCAAGATCTTTCTCGTTTTCAAAATTCACCAGAAAACCTCCAAAATTTCATCAAAATAATGAAAATTCATGAATTATTATACCAAGTTCATACTCAACAGTAAGCACTTAGCACTCACCTTCACCAAACCAGTCGGACAGCTTTGTA
>CAYJJP010000059.1:0-7851 GCA_964370525.1 uncultured Desulfovibrionaceae bacterium
GAAGATTATGAGTTTTGTGAAGAGAAGAATATGTCTACTTTTTCACCAAAGGCCAGCAGTAAAATGGGTTCCATGGTGTTTACGGCTTCAATTTCCACGGGGCTAAGAGTTTTGGCTTGAATCTGTAGTGTTAATTTGCCTTCTTTGCGCATGAAATGTGTTTCTCGTACATTTTGGCAATGCAGGCGATCCATATTTTCGGCTAAAGACAAAAACAGAGGGAAATATTGCAAATGACAACGTAAATTATGTGTTTTTGGAATGACGCTAAAGCTTTTTTTATTGGGCTTTAAGCTATGCATTTGCACAAGCGTTGCCATAAAGTCAACTTCCTCATCGGTAAAGCCAAGTATTTCTGTTTTTTTAATGATATAGGCTCCGTGCGCCGGATGTTTTGAATAGGCTATGAATATGCCGATATCGTGGAGCAGGGCGGCGTAGTAGAGTAGTTCTCTGGCTTGGTGGTCAAGGGCAATGATGCCCATATCCACGGCGGAATCGTGCAATTCGAGGGTTAATTTTGCCATATGCTTACTGTGCAGCTCTTCATAGCGACAGCGCTGTGCCAATTGGAAAACGCTTTGTTCTCGAACTGAGCGCTCTTGAACAGAGTGTTCTATAATATTATCCTTGGCAAGACTTTGGCGTACTTGGTCACGTCGCATCCGTTGTAAATGGTCTATAAGTATGCCGTCTTGTAAATTGCGAGTAGAAACAACCAGGCGTGAAAAAGAAAATTCTTCCATAATTGTCAGTAAAATGGCAGCCCCGGCTACGAGGACATCTGCTCGTTTAGTGTTGACGCCGGGCAAGGCGCGCCTTTCTTCGCTACTAAGCTTACAAATATGCTGGCAGGTTCTGCGCAAAGCCTCGATGCTGAGTATATTTTGGTCAGAGCTTGGTTGCGAGCCAAATTCCAAACGATGCCCCACGTTTTGCAGCGCAATGGCTGTGCCGGAACTTCCGATAAGCTCGGTGGGGGTAAAATGACGCACTCGCCCTGTGGTATGGCTTAATTTACTGCGTACAAAGGAACATATTTTTGCAAAAACTTGTTGCGGAACGGCGTCAGGGTAGTCATGCAAAAATAAATTGGTTAGGCGAACGCAGCCTACTTTAAGTGAGTCAAGGCATTGATATCCATGTGCATTGGCTACGGCGACTTCTGTGCTTCCGCCGCCTATGTCAATGTAGGTGCGCATGGCAAGGCTGGCGGGTAGGCCGCTTGAAACGCCAAGCCAAATAAGTCTTGCTTCTTCTTGGCCGGAAATAACTTGTAAATCTATACCGGTGTTGGCGCGCACTTGATGTAAAAAAAAGGCTGCATTATGCGCATCACGCACTGCAGCTGTGGCCATGGGATATATTTCTGACACCGCATAGTGCTCGCACATTTCCATAAATGAGCGCAAAACAAAGAGTGTCCGTTCCATGGCAGCTTCTTGAAGGGTATTTGTCTCAAAGGCGTGTTCGCCAAGGCGTACCATGTGCTTGACTCTATTGAGTATTTTATAAGCCCCGTTTTCAAAAACTTTCACAATCAACAAACGAGCAGAGTTGCTACCAAGGTCAATAATACCTATTGTTTTAGACTCTTGTTGTGTTTTTTCTTTTGCTGTGACTTGTATTTCATCACTTTCTTCAGCGTCAAGATTTTTAAGAAATTCATCTAAATCCGGTAATTCGTTGTCAGAATTGTCTTCTTTCATGTCTGCTCACTCTATATTTATAACGTAAACTCTTTATGCATTGAACTGACAATATATTCATTGCATAACTTAGTTTTCTAGTGCGAAAGGCAGGTGATGTCAAGCGAAAAAGTGTTTACAAAAAGTTCTTTTTTCTGTTGAACCCTGTAAATTTCAACTAATACGTCAGTATTATTACGAGGGGTTAGCTTCAACTTTACTTCTTGTTTATGTATGCTTACTTGCACGCTCTTAACGCTTTGACTGTGGCTGAAATCCAAGGCATCCGCAAGGCGAATGATGGCCGCAAGTATGCGTATTGCTTTTTGTTCATTGGCCTTCAGCTGTGCAAAACGCTCGTGCTCCAAACAAGGCTCGGCTCGCCTATGATAACGAGCCACCAATGCCACAAAAGGCCGTATATCCTTAGGGATTGCACGAGCTTGTTTTATGTCCCCGTCACGAATCATGGCCGCAGAAGATTTGTGGTGGGCTTTTTTACCAAAAACCCAGCCAATATCGTGAAGTTTTGCCCCTAAATCTAGTATATGCCGCCATTTTTTAGAAAGCGTATGCAAGGGGGACAGCCCGTCAAAAATTTCCAAAGCCAATTTCGCCACTTGTGCTCCGTGGCGCAAAGACTCAGCCAATACATCCGAGGTTGTTTCGTGTATATTTTCTGTTACATTCTGCATTTTATTTACTTTCACGCAGTTCAAGCATATGCATTTGCGCATTAAACGGGGTTTTGCCGCGCGCAACTTTAATCCGCTCATAGGAACCGTCTTTTTGTAAGACATATGCTTTAGCTGTGTCATTCAAATGAGTTAAAAATATTTCATCGTACAATTGTTTGCGTAAATCAGGGTCTAGAATAGGTACAAGCGTTTCAATGCGCCCATCAAGGTTACGTGGCATGAGATCCGCACTGCCCATATAAAGTTTAGCATCGCCGCCGTTATGAAAATAAAATATGCGAGGATGTTCTAAAAAGCGTCCCACCAGTGAAGTTACTTCAATATTTTCACTCACATCCGGAATATCTGGCCGCAAACAACATACGCCACGCACTTGTAAACGTATTTTTACGCCGCTCATGGAGGCGTAATAGAGAGCTTGAATGCATTCTTTGTCAGATAATTGATTGCATTTTATAAATATTTTTCCGCCACCATGTTTAAGATGTCTTTGCCGCTCAGCTTCAATGGCGCTTAATAAACCCTTGCGCAGCGAAACAGGAGAAACAAGCAACTGGCGATAATTATCTTTTTCCGCATAGCCGGTGATGGTATTAAATAAATCACTCACATCGGCACAAATTTCGGGATGAGCTGTAAAAAGTGCTAAATCTGTGTAGATTTTTGCTGTAAAGGGATTATAGTTGCCCGTTCCGATGTGGGCATAGCGACGCATGCCTTCAGCCTCGCGCCGCACCACAAGGCAGAGCTTGGCGTGAATTTTCATGCCGGGCATTCCATAAACCACATGCACTCCGGCTTTTTCCATTTCTTCCGCCCAAGTTATATTGCGGGCTTCGTCAAAGCGAGCTTTTAGCTCCACCACCGCCGTGACTTGCTTGCCCCGGCGCCTAGCCTCAATGAGCGAATCCACAATGGGTGAGGAATTTCCGGCTCGGTAAAGGGTTTGTTTAATAGCAATAACTCCCGGATCAATGCTGGCACGATAAATAAAATCTTGCACCGGCAAAAAGCTGTCATAGGGATGATAGAGCAAAATATCTTTTTTAGATATGTTTTCAAATACTTGCGATTCTGCATCCTCACGAAACATGGGCGGCAGATATGGTATAAGCGGCTCATATTTTAAGCCCGGCCTGTCAAGTCCGCACAGTTCCATCATCTCAGAAAAACCCATAGGTCCCTTGATTCTGTAGACTTGGAAGGGAAGAATTTCCAAGTGTTCCACAAGAAAACGCCGTAAATCCGATGGGGTATCTTCTGAAACTTCAAGACGTACCACATCACCAAAGCGGCGCTGGTCCACAAGGTGGCGGATGGCCTCAAGCAGGTCATTGGCTTCATCTTCTTCAATTTCGATGTCTGTATTGCGTGTAATGCGAAATGATCCGATGGCAATGATTTCATGTCCGGGGAAAAGAGTATAAATGTGCGCTTTTATGAGGTCATCACTAAAGGTAATGTCGTGATCTCGTGGGTTTGCGGAAAAGCCAAGAGCAGCATAGGTTTTGGCATCCTTTGTGCGTGGTGTGAACAAAAAGCGAGGGACATTATTGGGGATTTTAATGCGTGCATAGCGTGTAATATTGTTACGATCACGCAACTGGACAATGAAATTACGGCTCAAATTGGTTATAATGGGCAAGGGGTGGCTTGGGTCAATGGCCTGTGGAGTGAGGATGGGGTAAATTTCATCCATAAAGAAGTCGTATAAAAACTTTTGCTGTTTCTTGGTGAGATTTACATAGCGAATAATACGAACGCCGCGTTCTTTGAGTTGGATAGACAGTTTTTTTTGCCAATGTGCGTGCGCTATGGCGGTGAGTCGTAAGGTTTGCCTTCGTATTTCAGCAAGTTGCCTACTGGGTGGTATTTTGTCCGGTGCTGTGTTTGGGGCGTTGCCAAGGTATTGTCGCACAAGATTCGCGACTCTAACCATGAAGAACTCGTCTAAATTATTGTAAAAAATGCTTAAAAATTTTAATTGCTCAAGCAATGGGACTTTTGGCTCCAAAGCCTCGTGGAGCACTTTGGCATTGAAAGAAAGCCAATTAATATCACGATTAAAAAAAAGCTTTGGACAAGAAAGTTCTTCTATCTCTTGAATAGTGCACTTGTTTTCACTTTCGTAGACAAAGGGAGAAGTCGGACAATTTAAGGAAGTTTGACCTATGTCATCAGCTAATTCTGATGAATTCTCATTGTTTTTTTCAGATAATTTTTGGTCTGATTCTTCAGTGGGCATACCTTGCTCCTTCAAAAAAATATCTCATGATAATAAAATGTAAAACTACAACAGTAAGTCCTAAAGCTTCTTTGCGTATAATGACACAATTATCACTGTGCGTAAAATCATTATAAACATTATAAAGATAACAATCCATAAAAAAATGCATGTGTTCGTAAAATAATTAAAGTTAAGAAAAATTAAATGGTTAACTTTTTTTTGGAACGTGTATTTTTTTTAAGGTGAATTTTCGAAATGTGTAGGTTTGAGGCAAAAAAAAAGAGTGCTTTTCTTTTTAAATTCTGCTATAGGCTTGGCAACGCATGAGATTGCTGGTTTATGTGGATTGCATGGACGTGTACAACACTTTTATAACACTGGCTTTATCAACCCGTTGAAAAAAGGCCGTTTGCTGCGTCAGCGATAAAAAGCCAAACTGTTTATGTATGTCTAATACACAGCACAGCTTGACTTTTTTCGCTTCCTTGCAACTCACCTTTTTTGAACGGACTGCTGAAAATTGACTTTTGATGGCAGGCTGTTATAATGTACTATGGACATGATGTGAATTTTACAAAACGCTTTGAAAAACTTCTTAAAGAAGTAAAGGGGAACGCATGAAGAAACAGGCTAGGGTTTTAACTCTCGGGTTTTTTATGGTAATGCTTTTGGGTATTGCTGTTGGGCCTGCAGTATTGGTAAATGATGCCATGGGTGAACAGGAAGAGGATGCTCGCATACCTTTTGTATTGCCTACATTGAAGGCAGACAAAATGCCGCCGATGTATTTTAAGCACGATAAACACATTGCAGTTCTTGAAGATGACTGTAGTAAGTGTCACACTTCAAGTGATGAATTCTTCCTTGAAAGTGAAGGAATGGATGCTGATAAGGTTGTGGCTTATGTGCACAAAGAATGTGTGAGCTGCCACGTGAAGATGAAGAAAGGTCCAGTCCTTGCTTCTTGCCGTAGCTGTCACAATGATGCCGTTGCCGAAAAGGAACAAGCAAAAGCAGCAAATGAAAAAAAATAAGCCATTTGGGAGGCTAATATTATGATTGAAATTCTCACTGGTCCAATCTTTGTCGTTTCCTTGCTCGTTTTTGTGGTGGGCATGTTGGCACGCATTGTACTCTATATTAAAGGACTTGATTGGAAACTTGAACGTGTAGCTTATAGTAAGCAAATGGGTCGCGGCATCCCCGGAGCCTTGGCTTCCATTTTTACATGGCTTATCCCCGGTGCAACCCACGGTTGGCGTAAACAACCTCTTATGGCTGTAGGATTTTTCCTTTTACACATTGGAGCAATCACTCTTCCTTTCTTTCTTGTGGGTCATACCGTATTGTTGGAAAATGCAACAGGCATAAGCTTGCCTAGTTTTCCCATGGGTTTTGCAGACATATTAACCTATGCAGCCTTGGCGGGTCTTGCAATTTTATTGCTGCGCCGTATTCTTATTCCTGAAGCTCGTGCTTTGACAGGATGTAAAGAATGGATGGTGCTTGCATTGACCATCGTGCCTTTTGCATCCGGACTTATTGCACGTTTATCTCCCAGCGAAACTTGGACAATTATCCACATTATTTCTGGTGAAATATTCCTTATTGCGGCACCTTTCACAAAATTGAGCCACATTGTGTTATTTTTCATGTCTCGTGCGCAAGTGGGCATGGACTTTGCTATTAAAAGAGGCGGAGCTTCACGCGGCCCCGTATTCCCTTGGTAAACCAAAAAGGAGTCAAATATGTCTAATAAACCATTTTGTAGTTCGACTCCCTTGACCAGCAAAGAGGACATCATGCATGTCCTCAGCGACAAGGGTGGAGCCAAATATTACGAAGAAATGAAGTCTTTGCCTGTGGACACAGCAAAACTAAAAGAACAGTTGAAAAATACTTGTAAAACTCGTACCAGAACATGGCTTGAGATTTGTGCATCGTGCGGCATGTGCGCCGAAAGTTGTTTCTTGTATACGGCAAATGATAAGGATCCTTCACAAATTCCTTCTTTGAAAATCCGCAATACGCTTGGAAAAATGTTAGCTGACCCTGATAAAGTGGATGCTGCTTTTATGATTCAATGTATGGAAACGGCATGGAGCAAGTGTACTTGTTGTAACCGTTGTGCCGTATATTGTCCTCATGGCATTGATACCGGTGTTATGTTCAGCTACTTGCGCGGTATTTTATTTTCACACGGCTTTGTGCCTTGGGAACTTAAAATCGGTTCCGGCATGCACCGTGTCTATGGCGCACAAATGGACGTAACTCAAGAAGATTGGCTTGAAACTTGCGAATGGATGATGGACGAGGCTCAGGACGAATGGCCGGGCGTTGCCATTCCTGTGGATAAAGAAGATGCCGACATCATGTACATCTTAAATGCCCGTGAAGTTAAGCACTATCCTGAAGATATTTCCGAAGCAGCCATTTTGTTCCACATTGCCGGTGAAAACTGGACTGTGCCAAGTGAAGGCTGGGAAAACACCTCATTGACCCTTTTTGCAGGCGACTGGGAAGGTTGTACGCAAAACGTCAATCGTGTGTATTCTGCCGTTGAGCGTTTGCGTCCGAAAATTGTTGTAGGCACCGAATGCGGTCACGCACACCGTGCTACCGTTATCGAAGGCCCTTACTGGGCAGGACGTGCTGATGGCACGCAACCTACACAATTTATGCACTATGTAGAATGGGTAGCTTACGCTTTGCGTAATGGTAAATTGAAAATTGACCCCGACAAGCGTGTGAGCGTTCCTAATACATTGCAAGATTCTTGTAACTATGTGCGTAACCACGGTCTTTCTAAGTATACTCGTGAAATCATCAGCTATATCACCATGCCCGGTACTTTCCGTGAAATGAGTGAACCCGGCGACCATAACTATTGTTGCGGCGGCGGCGGTGGTTTCAACGGCGTTGGCTTATATCGTAAGCAACGTAACATTGCTTTGAAGCCAAAACTTGCGCAAATTAAGGCTACCGGTGCTGAACTGGTTATTTGTCCTTGCCATAACTGCTGGGATGCTGTTCGTGACATGGTTGAAGAGTTTGAAGATCACAAGAACCCAAGCTTTACATGGTCTTTCTTGAAGCCACTCTTGATGAAGATGGTTATCATACCCGACCACATTGAGCACAACCCTTACGAATAATAGAGTATCTCTATAACTTGAATTAAATGGCGTACATACTTAAAATATATACGCCATTTTTTTATGCGCAGCGAGTTTTGCCT
>CAYJJP010000059.1:7951-9878 GCA_964370525.1 uncultured Desulfovibrionaceae bacterium
GGCGTACATACTTAAAATATATACGCCATTTTTTTATGCGCAGCGAGTTTTGCCTCAAATTAAGATGTCTGCACAATTCAAAAAGGCATGGATTGACACGTCGCTTCGCTCATCGCAAAGATTTGATATCATAATGAAAGTCATTGCGAGCGCAGCGAAGCAATCCATGTATTTTGTCAATGTTTGGAATTATGCAAAGGTCTTAAATTACCCCCTTCTCCTAAAAAAATAACAATCAAAACAACATAACTCAACAGACTGCATGGAGTGTATGAGGTCACTATATGAAAAATTTTCCCTTACAAAGAAATTCTATTTTTTATTATTTAACTCTTTGTCTTTTTATTTCAGCTGCCTGTCTTTGCTTAGATCAAACTTTGAGCTTTGCGCAGGAATCTTTACGACAAACTCCTGTGGTGAAAGCTGTGAAAAAAGTTGGCCCGGCTGTTGTCAACATTACGAGTACGAGAGAGGTTAGGCAACGCTTTAACCGTTCTTTTGAGGAGTTTTTCTTTGGACCCATGTTTCAAATGCCTAACGGGCGTGGCCGCACCAGAACGCAAACCAGCCTTGGTTCCGGAGTGATTGTGGATGGAAAGAACGGTTATGTGCTGACCAACGCTCATGTCATTGCCGGTGGTGATATGGTTCATGTTCACCTTTTGGATGGACGAGAATTTGAAGCTGATGTAGTTGGTGCGGAGCCGGATTTTGATCTTGCCGTGCTTAAAATTCGCGGTGCACAAAATTTACCGACGGCTTCGCTGGGTACAGATGCGGATATTATGGCAGGAGAAACAGTCATAGCCATCGGCAATCCTTTTGGTTTTTCGCATACGGTGACTACCGGTGTTGTTTCTGCCACAGGGCGCAGTATACGCAGTAGTGACGGCATTTTCACCGATCTTATCCAAACAGATGCAGCCATTAATCCGGGAAACAGTGGCGGACCTTTACTTAATATTTTAGGTGAACTTATTGGGATAAATACCGTTATTGATGCAAGAGCGCAGGGCATTGGTTTTGCTATTCCCATTGGCAAGGCAGAGCGAGTCATGCGAGGAATTATTAATAAGGGTGCAATTTCTCCTTTATGGCTGGGCATTTATGGACAGGATGTTGACCAACGCATAGCCATGGCGCTGAATCTTAAGAAACCCAGCGGGCTTTTTGTGACTAATATTGCCGAAAATAGCCCGGCTGCCAAGTCTGGCATTATTCTTGGGGATGTTATTTTGAGAATGGGCAATACAGAAGTGCGAGATAGGCAAGACTATTTTCAAGTATTGCGCAACCACACTCCGGAAAACGCCATAGCTTTGCAAGTGTGGCGTCAAGAAGAGTTGCTGAACTTTTCTGTTGTTCCGGAGGAATTTTCCAACGCAACCGCACTCAAAATGCTTTTCCAGCAATGGGGTTTCACCGTGAGCGAATTGCGTGGCGGAATCTATGTGCAAAAGGTGAATGCCGATGGACCTGCAACCATGTTTGAAGCAGGCGACAAAATTGTAGGGATCGGTAACATAGCTACACGAACAATGAAGGACTTTTTGGATGTTTTTAGAGCACATCGCATGGCAATGCAGATACTTGTGCATGTAGAACGTAATGGACGTAGGTATTATGCTCGTCTTAAATTATAAGGATACACTGATTAATTATTTTTTTGTGAGGGGGGAAGGGGAACTTTTGCCAAAACCCAAAAGCTTCCCCTTCCCCCCCCACCCTCAAAAACTTTTTACGCGTAATTTTTATTTGCTTCGCAAACAAAAATTACTTTAGGAAATACTAATAATCACATTTATTTACGTGGCTTTTGCCTTAACTCAGCAAAAATAGAAATAAAATTATTTTTCAAAGCCTTACCTCATTCTTAATTTTTACTAACTCATCCCGATAGGGATGAGTTGTTGGCGCGTTTTGGGAA
>CAYJJP010000060.1:0-9823 GCA_964370525.1 uncultured Desulfovibrionaceae bacterium
TTAAAAAAAGCTGTTCTCTACTTGCGTCTTGTGCGCAGGCAGAGAACAGCTTTTTCTATTTTCAAAACTCCTCACGTATTTTTTTCCAAGCAACAATCATGAATGCAAAGAAACGAAACATCAAGAGTGCTCTTGTAAGTGCTTTTGGTGTCGTTGTGGCGTGGTGGTCACAGCCTGATGAGTTAGGCCCAACGGGTGTCCTTAACGTAGTGGCAGGACATAGCCGTCAGCAAAAGGAACGTTGCCTACGGATATTGAGAGCAACGCCAGCCACTCAACAACAACCTCATATTTTTCGAGAAGGATTTTTACTGAGGAAAACGTAAAGCCGCAAGAAAGGCAAAAAGCCTTTTAAGCGGTAACTTAAAAGGCTTCTCTGCAGAGTGTGACTCCACAACATCGAAATTTGTTGAGCTGACACTAACCCAAAAGGGTTCTCGCTGTCAATAGTTGAGTCTGTATATTTTTGTCTTTTGCTCATTTTATGTGGCTGTGGAGCAAGCAATGCAGACATTTATACCAAAAGGAAATATTCGTGGGTTTATTATGCCGGATTTTGTTTTTAAGGATATGCGCTTATGTCTTGGGGCAAAAATGCTTTTCGCTGTGATGTGTAATTTTGCCGGCGACAAAGACCATTGTTGGCCATCGCACAACACCTTGGCAAAGTCCCTTGATTGTTCTGTATCCACCGTAAAGACATACATTAAACAACTCATGGAGTATGGATATATTGCTATGGAAACTCACCATTTACGCTCATGTTTATATTTTATTTTACAGCCGATAATGCAAGAAAATAGAAATACTTCTGCCAGAAATCTTTCTTTGCGTCCATATAGCCAAAATTTGGCTACCCCCCGGTCAAAATCTGACTACAAATATAATCTTATAGAAAATAATACAAATACCCCCCTTCCCCCCAACGCTTCACAAGCTACGGAAACCTCCTCTCTCGCTTTTGTGCAACGAGGGAGGGGGGATTTTTCTTCCATGAATAAAGACTTTGAAGAGTTTTTTGCCATTTACCCCAAAAAGGAAGGAAAAGAGCTTGCTCGTTCCATGTGGTTTAAGCTTGTTAAGCATGGGCTTCTACCTGCTTTCGATGTCTTAAAAGGGTTTTTGGCAAAGGTACGCCAAAGCCACCAATGGCAAAAAGATTATGGGCGTTATGTGCCCATGGCTGTGAACTTTTTGCGTGGAAAACGTTGGGAAGATAATATAGAAGCCGTGGTTCCAAGTTACACACAAAATTTATCTCAAGTGCAAGAAAATCAAGAAAAAACCACTGAACTTCAAAAGCATTTAGCACAGGTAGAACAAGAACGATACCAAAAGGAAAAAGAAAAAAATGAAACCTTGCGCCCCCTGTATGAAGCCATTGCCAATAAATTTCAGCACGGTGTGAACGGTGCATCCTTTGGCCTGTGGTCATTCTTATACAGTAAAGGCTTAGCTCCAAGCGTAAAAGATATTCCTCAAAATACACAAGGCATTCATTTCTTGAACTGGCTTCATGGCTATAAACGTTATAATTCAGCTGTATAATGTAAAGGAGGTAAGCTATGGCGGCATTAGCACCCGGAAAAGCCAGAGTCCAATTTAATGCAAATAGAGAATATATCGAAGAACTTTTTGAAACGGGAGAGACCATCAAAGGTGTCCATACCATTTTAATTCAAGAAGAAAAAATCACCATGTCGTATTTTCAATTTAGACGTTTGTCTTCGGGAAAAGCTGCTTTACGCACTAAATTTGTGCCTCGAAATAATG
This sequence comes from uncultured Desulfovibrionaceae bacterium, assembly GCA_964370525.1. Lineage (GTDB taxonomy): Bacteria > Desulfobacterota > Desulfovibrionia > Desulfovibrionales > Desulfovibrionaceae > CAYJAD01. The sequence continues at coordinate 1,774 of CAYJJP010000060.1, forward strand.
AAAATCGAAAAAAGCAAGATGTTCAGAGAGAAAAAAAGGAAGGCTCAGTCAAAGAGGAAAATGCCACAAAGCATAACAATATCATTGAGGCCGACAGCAATAAATCCTCAGTAAATACAGTAATGAATGACCATAATCTTAAGAACTTACTTTAAGGGGGCAGTCGATGGCAACAGTACATTTTATTCAACAAGGCAAAGGTGGTGTGGGTAAATCCATGCTTGCTTCGATTTTGTATCAATTCTTAAAGCATTTTGACAAATACGTTTTTGCGCTTGATACCGACCCTGTGAACTCTACTTTAACAGGATTTAAGGAATTTAATGTGCAAACCATAAATATTATGGACGGCGACAATATCAACGCTCGTGCCTTTGACGACATCATTGAAAGCATAGCAAATGCCGAAGAAGACACACACATTGTCGTTGATAACGGCTCATCTTCCTTTGTGGCTCTTGGTTCTTACATGAAAGAAAATGATATTTATAAGCTGCTTACTGCTGAATTAGGGCATAAAGTATTTTTCCATGTTGTGGTCACCGGCGGACAAGCCATGCTTGATACTGTCAAAGGACTGAAAGTTGTGGCTCTTGATTACTCCAAAGCCCCCATAATTGTCTGGCTCAACCCTTTCTTTGGCGATATTTCCCTTGATAATAAACCCTTTGAGGAATTTCAAGTCTACCTTGACCATGCAGAGCAATTTCATAGCGTCATAAAACTTCCCATGGGAAACAGAAACACCATTGGCAAAGATATTGAAGATTTATTTGCCAAGCGCATGAGCTTTGATGCCGGAATAAATGGCTCGGGTACACTTATGGTGCGCTCAAGATTACGCCAATATTGGCAGACGCTTACTTTGCTCATTGAAAAAGCAAATTTTATATAACAGCCTGTTAAAAACTCAAATTTTATCAGTCCGTTCAAAAAGTGCCAGATGCAAGGAAGCGAAAAAATTCAAGCATCGCAGTGTATTGGGCATACATAAGATGTTTGGATTTTTGTCGCTGACGCCGCAGATGGGGCTTTTTCAACGGACTGAGAGGTGATTTATGACACAAGATGATGCCTTTAATGAAGAAATGAGTATAGATATTCACAGTGAAGAACCTTCTTTACCAAAAGAAATAACTGCGCCGAAGGAATATACGATTCCCGATGGTTTTGGCTTAAAAATTGAAGAAATGCGAATGCTTCTTGCTGAAAAGCATAATATGCAACCGCCTGACGTGCATGACCCTTTGCTTATGACGGTAACTATTTTCAATGCCTGTATGCATGAGCAGGAAGAGTTGCATAAAAAACATAAGCAAGCCTTAACCGCCATGCTTGGAGAATGCACCGCCGACTATGTGAAAAATATGCAAAGTTCGGTAAACTGTCTAACGCAAGCTCTTTCGCTGGCTTCACAAGACGGTATAGGCAATCTCTTTGACGCACACAAAGCAGAGATGGCAAAGCTCAAAGTATTTTTGGGCTATTCCATGCTTCTTAACGCATTTTCTGCTGTGGTTCTTATAGGCACGCTCATCGTTTTACAGTGGGTGCGCCCATGAGAAATACATGTGACACTCGGTTACTTGAAAATTTACGGCATAATTGCGGTGTTCTCATGCGTAATGCCTTGGATAATCCCGAAGTGATAGAAATTATGCTCAATCCGGACGGAAGGCTTTGGATTGAGCGTTTTGGCTGTGACCAAGAATGTGTCGGCACAATAGATGTACCACAAGGCAAGCTTATTCTTTCCTTGGTGGCATCGGCACAGGAAATGGTGGTTTCTGACAAAACACCTGTGGTTGACCACGGCGAATTTCCCTTGGAAGGTTCTCGTTTTGCAGGTGTTTATCCTCCTATTGTCGGCCCGGGAGCGTCTTTTTGTATTCGTAAAAAGGCGTCCAAGGTGTTTACTTTGGAAGATTATCTGACGCAAGGTGTCTTGAGCCAAAAGGCCATACATTTCATTGAAGAAGCAGTCATTTCATACAAAAATATTGTTGTGGTTGGCGGTACATCTTCTGGTAAAACCACTTTCGTCAATGCCATTATTCAGCGTGTGGCCACTCTGTGCCCTGTTGATCGTCTCATCATTCTTCAAGATACCCCGGAATTACAATGTAGCAGTGAAAATGTGGTCTTTTTATATTCTCGTGAAACTTCGGGAAATGAATATGACCCAAGCAATGTAAGTATGCGTCGTCTTGCCAAAATTTGTATGCGCTATGCGCCAAAACGAATTTTGGTGGGTGAAGTGCGTGATGCGGCGGCACTGGAGCTTTTAAAGCTTTGGAATACGGGGCATCCCGGGGGCATAGGCACGTTTCATGCCGATAGTGCCGCTGAAGCCCTGCCACGGCTTGAAGAATTGGTGGAAGAGGCAGGGCTTGGCGCAAAACATAAACTTATAGGGAGGGCAATAGATTTAGTTTTGTACATGACAAAAAACAAAGAAAACAAAAGAATTTTGTCAAAAATTATCAAGGTACACACCTTTAACACTCAAACTGAAAACTATGAAACGGAGGATTTATATGACTTTTCGTAAAATATGTTTTTTGGTCTTGGCTGCTTCTATTATTTGTGTTCCCGAAACCTTTGCTTCAGGTGGAATTACTGAGTTTTCAAGTCCACTTGAGAAAGTGGTAAATACCATTACAGGTCCTGCCGGTAAATGGATTTCCATTGTGGCTATGGCACTGTGCGGTGTGGTCTTTATCATGAATAAAGATGATATTTCGGGTGGTTTCAAATTACTTCTCGGTGTTGTATTCGGCATTAGCTTCATTGCCTTTGCAGGGAGCATTGTAAATTCTGTGTTCTCATTTTCAGGGGCGGTAATTTAATTATGCCACGCACCATTACAATTCATCAATCCTTACACAGACATAATTTTGTTTTGGGAGCGGAACGTGAACTTGTGATGACAGGTGCGCTTGTTGCTTTATTGGTTGGTGTGGGCGGCATGACTTGGATTGCCGCCTGTACAGCAAGCGCATTTTGGATTTTCGCAGTGTTTGCATTGCGACGTATGGCAAAGGCTGACCCTATGATGAGTAAAGTCTGGATGCGCCATATAAAGCAACAAATTTTCTACAGTTCCAAGTCATCACGTTGAGTCCGTTGAAAAAGCACCACTTGCGGCGTCAGGCTTACTTTTTACTCCGGTTACGTATGTTTTTCGGATACGCTCCCTACGCAAAAAGCTACGCCTTCCTTGCATTTGGCACTTTTTGAACGGACTAAGAAACGAATTTTAACAAATATCATGGGAATTTAAATGCTAAATTTAGCTGACTATCGCTCCAAAGCAAAGGGATTACCGGATTTATTGCCTTACGCTGCTCTTATTGCTGAAGGTGTCATGCTCCAAAAAGATGGTTCTTTTATGGCTATGTTTTTTGCTCGTGGCTTGGATACGTTTTCTTCCACCGACGATGAATTGGCGTATGTTTCTGCGCAATTCAATAATGCTATACGCTTACTTGGAACAGGTTGGATGCTGCATGTGGACTCCATACGCAGTACGGAAAGAGCCTATCCTGCCAAAGAGCAAGGATATTTTCAAGATAAAGTCACGCAAAACATGGATGATGCACGGCGTGATTTTTATGGGCAAGACGTATGTTTTAAAACTGTGACACGTATTGCCTTAACATATAAACCTAATTATACAGCCACAAAGCTGGCAGGAAAAGCTCAGGGCATACAAAGTAAAGACGGATTAAATAAACATCTTCAATTTTTCCAAACGGCTATTTTAGAAATTGAAGATGCTCTTTCGGCGGTGATGATTCTTGAACGCTTGACTGAGTATGAGACTGCTGACGGCGGTATGGAATCTGAGCTTTTATCTGCTTTGCAAGAAGCGATTATAGGCGATTTTCAGCCTATTCGTGTACCGTCTGTGCCAATGTATGCCGATGCGCTTTTGGGAAGTGAAGACCTTGTGGGAGGACTTATTCCCAAGCTTGGGCGAAAACATATTATGGTACTTTCCATAGACGGTTTGCCGCAAGAGTCATATCCTGCCATGCTCTCGGCATTAGACAGTTTACATTTTCCTTTTCGTTACAGCACTCGCTATATTTGCCTTGACCAATATGACGCGCAAAAGGAAATAAATACTTTTGTAAAAGGGTGGAATCAACAAATATACAGCTTTTTAGACCAGTATTTTGGCAATGTAAACGCTCGTGCCAATAGAGATGCTCTTTCCATGCGTGAAGATGCGGAAGAAGTTAAAGCGGATGTAATGGGCGGTTACATCGGCGCAGGATATATATCTTCATGTATCATTGTCATGCATGAAGATATGGAAAAGCTGGAAAGTCAAATACGAGAATTGCGCCGTTCAATTCAGACCCTCGGCTTTGGCTGTCGCATAGAAACTATCAATGCCTTGGAAGCATGGCTTGGTTCATTGTCGGGCGTAAGCTATGCCAACGTGCGCCGACCATTGATTACAACGCTTAATTTGGCTGATTTACTTCCATTATCATCGGTGTGGACAGAAAGTCCTGTTAATCCATGCCCTTTTTATCCCGAAAAGTCACGTCCTCTTATGGTAGTTACCCGTGACGGTTCTACGCCTGTATGGCTTAATTTTCATGTGGGTGACGTTGGCCATACTCTCATTTTCGGTCCTACGGGAGCAGGAAAATCTACTTTTCTTGCTACTGTTGCGGCACAATTTATGGGCTACCCCGATGCCACCATTTTTGCTTTTGATAAGGGCATGTCTTTGTACCCGCTGTGCCAAGGTGCAGGTGGTGACCATTACAGCATCGGCGAAGCCAAAGACCTTTCCTTTGCGCCATTACAAAATATAGATGCAGATGCTACGGAAATGGCTTTTGCTGCGGAATGGCTTGCGTCCTTGGTCGAACTGCAAGGATTGTCCATGATGCCGCATCATCAAGATGCCATTCATAAAGCTCTTTTATTGTTATGCGAACAACCGAGGCGTCTACGTTCACTTACGGATTTTTATCACATAGTCGGTGACGTGCACGTCAAAGAAACTCTCGTTCACTACACAAGCCAAGGGGCAGCCGGCTATCTCTTAGATGCAAGGGAAGATAACCTCGGTATGTCTCGTTTTATGGTTTTTGAAATGGAAGAAATAATGAACCAAGGTGATAAAAATCTTATTCCCGTGCTGACTTATCTTTTTCATCGGGTGCAAAAGGCTCTCAAAGGCCAGCCGGCCATGCTTTTGCTTGATGAGGCTTGGGTCATGTTGGGGCATGAGCTTTTTCGGGCAAAAATCCGTGAGTGGCTCAAGGTACTACGCAAAGCCAACTGCATGGTGGTCTTGGCCACGCAAAGCCTTTCCGATGCCAAACGGTCGGGAATTTTAGATGTGCTTGTGGAGTCTTGCCCTACCAAGGTTTTTTTGGCGAATCAGTCTGCCTATCAAGAAGACCAAAGAATGCTGTATCAAGACATGGGACTTAATACACGCCAATTGGATATCATCTCTAAAATGCAAATGAAACGAGAGTATTATATTGTGCAACCGCAAGCTTCTTGTAAATTTCAGCTTAATTTGAGCAAGTATGAATTAGCCTATGTGGGAGCTTCCGACAAGGAAAGCATTGCCCGTATCAGCGAACTTAAAAGCTTGTATCCGGATACTTGGCAAAGTCATTGGGAATATGAAAATGTATAAAATAAAAGGATAAATACAATGAAGACGTTTTTGTACGCACTACTGATTGCTTTACTGTTCAATATTAACGCAAAGGTTAATGCTTTTGCCGTTGATTGGGTATATTGCACTAATTGTAGCGATAAATTCACGCAAGCACTTGATAGAGTAACTAACCTTGAACAATTACAAAACATGGTCAAGGCTTATGACGAATATGTCACACAAACCATGCAACAGATACAAATGGTACAACAAAATATTGAGCAATATGCCAATATGATACAAAATACCATTCAATTACCACAACAGCTCATTGATAAAGTCACCTCTGATTTTCAGAGAATTGCACAAGCAACACAACAGCTTACCACATTGCGTGGAGACATTTCTGCCCTTGGGCAAATACACGATGCCTTGTACCTGTCACAAGACGGATTAAAAGGCTTAACTTCCACTGCTCCGGCAATGGTTTCCGAACACAATAAGGCTTTGGCGCAAGAATGGAATAAGTGGTCAGCTCGTGTGGATGAGGCTACACAGGCCACATTTCAACTTTCAGGGTCACAGCTTGAAGAATTACAAAAGAATGCAGGAGAGTTTCAAAATTACGTCAACGAATTACTGAGAACTCCGGAAGGGCAACAACAAGCTCTTATGGCAGGAAATCAACTGGCATCATTGCAAATACAAGAAATGCGTCAATTACGTGAACTTATGGCTACACAAATTCAATCTCAATTGGCTTCTCAAGATAAATCGGAAAAGGAAAGCCAGCTTGGTGTCGAAAAAGAAAGAGCTATTTTTGATATGTCTGATTTCAAAGGATTAACTCCCAAAGATGACCCATTTTAGGCAGGAGTTGAAAGCATGACGAAGAGTAATAATTTCTTGATTTTCATATGCATATCATTATTCACGTTGATTTTTTGTAGCACTTCCTTTGCGGCAGAAACCGATATTGTATCGCAAATTGTAACGAAATTCAGTCAAAAAACGAATACTTGGGAGTCTGCCTTTACCGATGCTTCCAAAAATCTTTTCATGATTTGCGTAACTTTGGAAGTGGCGTGGATAGGCATTCAAATAGCTTTAGGCCGCCAAGACTTAGGGGAAGCAATCAAACAATTTGCCCTAACGCTCTGCACAGCAGGTTTTTTCTTGGCTGTCATCGTAAACTATAAAGAATGGTCATGGATGATTATCAACGGTTTGGACAGCCTTGCAGGACAAGTGATACCGCTGGAAAAAGCTTCCGAAAGAGCGTTCCAAATAGGCTTGGACTTGGTAGGCAAGATTTTTGAGGTCATCGGTGACACAAGCATTTTGTCTGACGGAGGTGCTTCAAAGATTTTCGGGCTTATCTTCGCAACGCTCATTATTCTTGTATGTTTTGCCCTCATCACATCGCAAATAGTTCTCATAAAATGTGAGGCTATGGTGGCCATGATGGCGGCACTTATTTTAGTGGGCTTTGGCGGTACGTCCTTTCTGCGTGATTATGCCAAAAATGCAATGCGTTATGTACTGTCTGTGGCTTTCAAACTCTTTGTCATGAGTCTTGTTCTCGGACTTGGGATTTCCTTTATAAATGATTTTATGAGCTTGGCAAATGTTGAATTTACAGACGCTTGCGTCATTGTCGGTACTTCCATTGTCATTCTCGCCCTTATTAAATCTCTTCCCGATACTGTGGCAGGAATTATCAACGGTTCGCACGTTGGCGGCGGCATTGCTCTTATGGCAACAGCAGCTTCTGTTGGCGGTGCGGCACTGGGAGCGGCTAAACTTTCCGCCAAAGGAGCAATGAATACAAAGGAGAGGTGCTCCCCATGATGGGAGCAGGAGGTAAACTTCTTTATGTTCACGGTGCAAGTTTGCCCACCATTATCGGCTCTCCCATGCAAGTGGTGGATGTGGAGTTACAGCAAGGTGAAGACCTACATGAAATTATCGTGGGCGACTCTGCAAGGTGGATGGTGGAAACGGGTAAAGCAGGAAGCACTCCCCATTTGTTTATTAAGCCCATGGATGCCGGTATTGAAACTTCTGCCGTTGTGACCACAAATCTGCGTGTATATCACTTGCGTCTCATTTCTCAACGTAGAGGCCACACACCCTATGTGGGCTTTCTATATGCGGACAATATGCGCAAAGTGGCCGCAAAAAAACAAGCACAAGAACAAAAAGAACAAAAATGGGCAACCATGTCGGACGGTACGGACTTATCAAAGCTCAACTTCAATTACAAAATCAGCGGCGACTCGGTAAATTGGAAACCGGAGCGTGTTTATGACGATGGACAAAAAACCTTTATCCGCTTACCCGACTCGGCAAAGGCAGGAGAAATGCCTGTTCTTTTGGTGCGTAAAAATGGCGACAATGTACTTGTAA
>CAYJJP010000061.1:0-9609 GCA_964370525.1 uncultured Desulfovibrionaceae bacterium
ATAGAAAAATTTGCAAAAAATGCGTTGGGGCGGCTTTTGGGGCAGAGTCACTTTCGTATACTTCGTGCCTTTGCTAATGAATTAAAAGCTTCAGGGCTTGACATAACAGCCGAGCAAAGCCGAATTCTTTTCACTCTTTACATCCAAGATGGTCGTAAGCAACAGGACATATCTGATTTTTTATTACAAGAAAAATCAAGCACTAGTCGTTTACTTAATTCGCTGGAAAAAAAAGGTTATCTTGTAAGAACACAAGATATGTCTGACGAAAGACAAAAAAATGTGTATTTGACTGACAAGGGGCGCTCCATTGAAGGGGTATGTTTTGTTTGTGCGCAAAAAACACAGGCCAGCGTTAAAGCAGGGTTTACACAAGAAGAGTGGGATCAATTGATTTGTTTGTTGAAGAAGCTCGATGAAGTTGTGAAAACTTACTAAAGTTGTAAATTTTTTCTCTCTCAAAAAAGTTTATTAAAAGCGTTTTCCATTTTTTTTTAGTTCTAAGATAAATCCTTAGCAAGGCTGCTTTGCCCTAAAGCTTATAATCTGTCTGAAAATAAATTATTGCACTTATGAATAAAATAATTTAACGTCAAGTTCTGTTTAGTGGTATTGACTGTTTTTTTCTGTAATATTAGATATTTGTATATAAAACAAGGAGCATACATGAAAAATAAATGCAAATTATATGCTTTAATGACAATTTACTGTAGCTTTTTCTTGCTTGCAGCCTGTGAAGGCGAAGAAAAAAAAGCGGCACCGCAGCAAATGCCGCCACCCTTGGTGTCTGTATTTACAGTTAAGTCCAGCGATCATCCGTTGAATATGAATTTTCAGGCTGTGACCCAAGGTTCAAAGGCTGTGGAAGTACGCGCTAGGGTGCAAGCTCTTATTAAGGAAAGAAAATATACCGAAGGTGAATTTGTAGAAGAGGGACAAATCCTTTTTCAGTTAGAAACCAATGAGTTTGAAGCTCGCATGGGCGAGGCACAAGCTCAATATCAACAAGCTTCGCGAGAGTGGAACCGTATTGGACCGCTGTACGCCAGAAATGCCGTGAGTCAGAAGGAGCGTGACAGCGCCCTTGCTGCTTTTGAAGCTGCAAGAGCTAATTTACGGATTGCGGAAATCAACCTTGAATACTGCCAAGTGACAGCGCCCGTTTCCGGATATTCCGGCAAGGAAGAAGTTACTGCCGGAAACCTTGCCAGCAACGGTACGCTTATGACCTCCATAAATCAAACCGATCCTCTTTTTGTGAATTTTTCCTTCCCCGGCACAACATATGCTCGTAATCAGCAGCTTAGCGCCGAAGGACGTTTGAGTATTCCTGAAAATAATGTTTATACAGCTAAAATTAGACTTATTGACGGAAGCATGTATCCACACGAAGGCAAGGTAACATTTGTTGATTCGCAAGTGGATCAGTCAACGGGCGTAGTGAAAGCCAGAGCTGAGTTTAAAAATGCTGACGATGCCGTCTTTCCCGGGCAATATGTTCGTGTGTTTTTAGAGGGGGCAGTGCTTAAAAATGTTATCCTTATTCCACAACGTGCTGTTATCAATACTCAAAAAGGTTCAGTGGTTATGCTGGTCAATGAGCAGAATATAGTTGAAATGCGACCTGTAAAAATCCGCATGAATGTTGAGCAAATGTATCTTTTAGACGCCGGTTTGAAAGATGGCGAACGTATTGTGTTAGATGGTATTGTGAAAGCTCGTCCGGGCACGCCTGTGAGCTTGGGCCCTCCTCCGGGCGCAAAGCCGGCTGAAGGTACAAAGCCGGCAGAAGGCGCAAAGCCAGCTGAAGGCGCAAAGCCAGCTGAAGGCGCAAAGCCGGCTGAAGGCGCAAAGCCGGCAGAAGCTCCAAAAACAGAAAATGCGAAACCGCAAGGTTAAGGTGGTTAGTCTATGAGTAATCCATCAAACACTCCTGCGACGCAGGGCAAGGAAAATTTAAATTTTTTCCTGCGACGCCCCATATTATCCACAGTTATTTCCTTACTCATCACCTTGGTGGGTGCTCTGTCTATTATGGCCTTACCGGTGGCACAATATCCTGATCTTGTGCCACCGCAAATCACTGTGAATATGTCCTATCCCGGTGCTTCGGCACAAACCATTTCGGAAACCGTGGTTGCTCCCTTGGAAGTAGCCATTAACGGTGTTGAAGACATGCTGTATATGACCTCAAACTCCTCGTCAGGGTCAGGCTCCGGCACAATCAACGTTTATTTTAAGCTGGGTACAGATCCTGACATTGCCCTAGTAAACGTCAACAATAAGGTGAACTTGGCACAGAATCAGCTGCCAAGTGACGTGCGCCAACAAGGCGTTACCGTTACGAAAAATTCCCCCGCCATGTTGCTCATTATTGGGCTTACTTCTTCAAGTGGACGTTACGATGCAGTTTATTTAAACAACTATTTACAATCAAATATAGTTGATGAAGTGAAGCGTTTGGAGGGCGTTGGTGATTGTTCAATTTTTGGTAACATGGATTACGCCATGCGTATTTGGATTGACCCTGATAAGCTCAGTAAGTATAAATTGCAGCCTTCGGACGTAGCCAATGCTATTCGAGATCAGAACGCTCAATTTGCACCCGGTCGCATCGGAGCTAGCCCTGCAAACCATGAAATTGAACTTACTTGGCAAATTGACACTAAGGGACGTATGGTTGATCCCAAGGAATTTGAAAATATTGTTGTGCGTTCGCAGCCTGATGGTTCATTTCTTTATGTACGAGATGTGGCGCGTGTAGAGCTTGCCGGTCTTGATTACAGTATTAGTAGTGAGCTTAATGGTGTGACCGCGCGTATGGCGGGTGTTTACTTGCTTCCGGGTGCTAACGCCATTGAAACCGGACGCCTTGTTCAAGAAAAGCTGGATGAGTTGTCTTTACGCTTTCCTGATGGCGTAGAGTACGAAATTCCTTTCAATACTAATGTTTTCGTTGTTGCATCCATTGAAGAAGTTATCAAAACACTGCTTGAAGCCATGGTCTTGGTGTTTATTGTGGTGTATGTCTTTTTGCAAAGCTGGCGTGCTACGCTTATCCCTTGCCTTGCCGTGCCTGTTTCCATTGTCGGAACATTTGCCGGTATGTTTGCCCTTGGCTATACCATCAATACGCTAACTCTTTTTGGTATGGTGCTGGCCATTGGTATTGTGGTGGACGATGCTATTGTTGTGCTTGAAAACGTGGAGCGTATCATGCGCACCGAACACAAGGGGCCAATGGAAGCCACACATAAAGCCATGCAAGAAGTTACAGGTCCGGTTATTGCCATCGTGCTCGTACTGTGTGCGGTCTTTGTGCCTGTATCGTTTATGGGTGGTCTTGCCGGTGAAATGTATAAGCAATTTGCTATTACCATCTCCATTTCTGTTATTTTGTCAGGCGTAGTTGCGCTGACTTTAACTCCGGCCTTATGCGGATTTTTATTGAAGCCGCATGACCCAGATAAAAAAGAATTTATCCTATTTCGATGGTTTAACTATTGGTTTGCCAACGTGACGCATCGTTATGTGCGCATCGTGCGTATGATTAAAAACGCCGGATTCATTTCCATTATGCTTTTTGCTTTGATGATTTATGGCATGAGCTGGCTTTTTAATAATGTACCGCAATCATTGGTTCCAAACGAAGATCAAGGGTATATTTTGGGAATGGCCATTTCTGTGGACGGACTTGCACTTAGTCGCACAGAAAAGACTATGAATTCCATTGAAAAACAGATGTTGGCCAATCCGGCTGTTGATAATATTGTAAGTATTTCCGGTCTTGATTTGACGTCGTTTAGTACGAAATCAAACTATGGAACCTTCTTTACCGTGCTTAAAGACTGGAAGGAGCGTCAAAGTCCTGAAATGAGTTCCAGTGCCATAGCACGCCAAGCCTTTATGATGGGAATGGGCATTCCGCAATCGCTTGTTATTGCATTTGAACCTCCGCCCATATCCGGCATGAGTACCACCGGTGGTTTTGATGCCTATATTCAAAACCGTGGCACAGGTACGCTGGATGATTTGCAAGATTGGACAAATAAGCTGGTAGCTGCTTTACAAAAAAGACCTGAAATCGGTTCGGTTCAAAACTTATTTTCAACGTCTGCACCGCAGTACTATGCTAACTTAGATCGTGAACGTGCTTTGGCGCAAGGTGTGAGCATTTCATCCATTTTTGCAGTGTTACAAAGCACTTTCGGTACAACATATGTAAACGATTTTAACTACATAGGTCGTACGTTCCAAGTGCTTATGCAGGCCGATGTTGATTATCGTATGTTGCCTGAAACATTAGCAGATATGACAGTGCGTAATGATAAAGGGGAGATGATTCCTCTTAATACGCTCATAACGTTTGAGCGTCGTGTGGCACCGCAAGTGGTTGAGCGTTATAATGTTTTCCCGGCGGCGCACATGCTGGGCTCGCCGGCTCCCGGTTATTCTTCAGGTCAAGCATTGCTTGCTGTGGAAGAAGAAGCGGCAAAGATTTTGCCTCCTGACTATGCCCTTGGTTGGTCGGGTACTGCCTTGCAAGAAAAGCTGGCGTCTGCTGATACCACAACTATTTTTATCTTGGCATTGCTCATGGTATTTCTTATCTTAGCAGCGCAATATGAGAGCTGGACGTTACCCATAGCTGTACTTTCAGCGGTACCATTTGGTATTTTTGGAGCCATTGCGGCCACATATTTCCGAGAGCTGTCCAACGACGTGTATTTCCAAGTTGCCTTGGTTACGCTTATTGGGCTTGCGGCCAAGAACGCCATTCTTATTGTGGAGTTTGCCGTAGAAGCATGGCGCGGCGGGCGTAGCTTGAGTGTTGCGGCACTGCATGCATCACGTCTACGTTTTAGACCCATTATCATGACATCCTTGGCCTTTATCATGGGTTGTGTGCCGCTGGCCATAAGCACCGGCGCCGGTGCTAACAGCCGTCATGCCATTGGTACGGCGGTTATCGGCGGTATGCTTGCGGCAACATTTATTGCGACTCTCTTTGTGCCATTTTTCTTCCATAGGATAATGAAGTTTTCTTTATGGGTTCAAGGCAAAAAAGATCCGCATGAGTTGAACTATGGCAATGATGATGAAAATGAAAACAAAAAATAAATCGGATAAATTGCAAATATTATATCCCTTATTGGGATAATGAGGAAAGTGTATGTTTTTAGAAGTTGATTTACAAAAACGCAAATGGGTAGCGCGTCAAATTGTGCTTGGGTTCTGTGTCCTGTTCATGGGCATGCTCTCTGCCTGTTCATTTGCGCCTGACTATGAGCGCCCCAAAACGGTTGTTCCTGCTGAGTGGTTGAAAGTGCAACTTCCTGCACCGGCTTTAGAGCAAGATTGGTGGAAACGTTTCAATGACCCTGTACTTACAGCACTAATTGAAGAAGCCTTGCGCAACAATCAAGACCTTGCAGCTTCAATTGCTAAGGTTGATAGTGCCGCTTCTAAAATAGGACAAGCACGATCAGCTCTTTTTCCTGAACTTACCGGTACTTTTGGAACCAATTATGCCGGAACAAGCTTGAAAGGCCCAAATACTCAACAAACAGCATTTGAATCCGGCATGTTAAAGCGTTACAATGCCACAAATACCATTGGATTTGCTGCATCATGGGAGTTGGATTTGTGGGGTAAATATCGCAATTCTTATACGGGACTTACCGATCTTCTTTTGAATACAAAGGTTGGTCATGAGGCACTTCGTCTTTCAGTGGCCGGTCAAGTGGCTCAAGCTTATTTCACCATGCTAGCTTTTGATATGCAACTGAGCACAGCTGAGCGCACTTTGAAATCTCGTAAGGATGCCTTAAAAATCTATTCCGTTCGTTTTAAGGAAGGAGATATTACTGAGCTTGATTATTTGCGCAGTGAAAGTGAAATGGAGCTTGCTCGCGCATCTATGCTAAATACTTCTGTTGAGCGTGACAGTGCCGAAGCTGCTTTGGCTGTGCTTGTGGGACGTAATCCACAGCAAATTTTGCAAGGAAACATTGACCGCGGACTTGCCATTCAAAAGCTTAAAGTTGCTCCGGTTATTCCTTCCGGAGTTCCGTCTGATTTGTTGTCTAGGCGCCCGGACATTCGTGCGGCAGAGTATATGATTATGGCTTATAATGCTAATATTGGCGTTGTCAAAGCCGATTTGTTTCCGTCGATTAGTCTAACCGGGGCTTTAGGCGCTTTAAGCACGGATTTAACACGCTTGCTTATAGCACCTGCCGGCACCTCATCGGTGGGGCTTGCCGTGGCTGCACCAATTTTTGACTTTGGACGTCGTTGGTATGCCATTGATGATGCCGAAGCCATAAAGCGTCAGTCCATTGCTGTTTATCAAAAGACCATTCAAACGGCCTTCCAAGATGTGCGTACGGCTCTGACAGCTCAACGCGAATCTTCAGCCATAGTGCGCAGTATACGCAAGCAGGTAAATAATTACCGCCGTGCTGTTGAGCTGGCTCGCTTGCAATATAACAATGGCTATGCTGATTATCTAACTGTTCTTGATACTGAACGCCAACTGTTTACCGCCGAATTGCAACTGGCTACGGCCTTAAGTTATCGCCTCTCCGCAATGGTGCGGGTTTGCATGGCACTTGGTGGCGGCTGGGAAGAACCCGGCCCGCTTATGGGTACTGCTTATAAAACAGCCAAGCGTCATGGTACATTACAAAAATCTCAAGGCGTAGTTGCTCCAAGTGCATCAGCTGGCAAAATTCCAGGCTATACCGGAGCAAGTGCTCTTGAAAAAAGACGTGCAGCCGAAGAAGCTGCTAAGCATGGTGCAAACCCCATACAAGGGAAAGAGTTGCCGGCTTCGCAGACAGCTGCACCGCAGCACTCTAGCGGACAAGCTCCCATGGGTAAGCTTTATTAATATATTTACATTTATAACTTTGTAAGTGCTTAACTTGAAAGGGCGCAATAGCGCCCTTTGCTAAAATAATTACATTATACTTGCTACAGTGATTCTGAATTTTCCAAATATCAAAATGTCTATTTGCTATCTATCAGAAATATAAAGAAGTTTTTTGTGAGCATTATTTGCTTGAAAATGAATAATTTTAGCATTATAATTTTTTTTTATAGTGCTGAGAAGTTTTTTTGTTATTTGCTGTCGCTTCAAAGTAAAATAGAAAATTGCATTTTGCAGTGATGTAATTTGTAATTAAGTGCTTAAAAACTTTAAACCATAACCATAGGGATGAATATGAAAACGAAAATTATTGCCACAATTGGCCCTGCTTCCAACACAAAAGAGAAAATTAAAGAGCTTGCAAAAGCTGGCGTTAGTGTTTTTCGTCTTAATTTTTCCCACGGGGACGCTTCTATGTTTGTTGATATCATAAATAATATCAGACAAGCAGAAGAAGAGCTACAAATACCTTTGACCATTATGCAAGACCTTTCCGGGCCTAAAATACGTCTTGGAAATTTGAAGGGCGAGTCAAGTATAACAGTGAGCAAGGGCATGGGGCTTTTGCTCGGTGCCAGTGAACAATTTACCAACGAAATGCCCTTCCTTCCCTTTGACCATGAAGTTATCATGGAAAGTTTAGTTCCTGGTGATCGTTTAGTGCTTGCTGACGGTGGCTTACAGTTTACCGTTAAAAAACGCAGAGATGATGGACTTGTTGTGCTTGAAGCCAATAATGCAGGCATTGTAACCTCACGTAAGGGCTTGGCATTACCGGGGAAAGCAACAAAAGTTCCGGCGCTTACCGAAAAAGATCGTAAGGACTTGGCACAAGGTCTTATACTTGGAGTGGATGCTGTTGCCATATCTTATGTGCAAACACCCGAAGATGTAATCGAAACAAAAAATATTATCCTTGCAGCCGGTAAGAATATTCCTGTGGTTGTCAAGCTTGAACGTCAAGGCGCTGTGGATAGACTTGATGAAATTTTACGCGAAGCAGACATTGTCATGGTAGCGCGTGGAGACCTTGGAGTAGAGTGCCCGTTGCCAAAACTACCAAGCATTCAAAAGCGCATTATCAGAGCCTGCAATAGAGCTGCAAAGCCGGTAATTGTAGCAACTCAAATGCTTCTTTCTATGGTGAACAGTCCTGCACCGACACGCGCTGAGACCACCGACGTTGCCAATGCCGTCCTTGACGGAGCCGATTGCGTCATGCTTTCCGAGGAAACAGCCATGGGTAACTTCCCCGTGGAAACTGTAAACTATATGCGTGAAATTACCGATCAGGCAGAAGAAATTATCAGGGAAAGGCATGAACTTAAAGAGCCGTCTGCTGATAAAGGCATTGCGGAATATTTGGCGTATTCTGCCTGCCTTTTGGCCGAAAAATCAAAAGCATCTGCTATCGTTTCGCATAGCATGAGCGGTTCTTCTGCAAGACAAATAGCAGCTTGTCGTCCTCCGCAAATGGTTTATGGACTTACCCCAGAAAAAGAGTCGCTCAAAGCGCTCAACTTCTCTTGGGGGGTTGTGCCAATTTTTGTTGACTCTGAGGATACTGGAACAGGGCATACAGTGCGTTGTGAAAACTTTATTATCAAAAATGAAAAATTTTTGCATGAACAGCGTTTTGTTATAACCGCCGGACAAATTCAAAAAGGCGGCAGAACTCGTGGTACTAACCTTGTAAAAATCTTTTGGAAGTAATCTATGGCAAGAGTAAAATCCGCGCCTGTCCCAAGCGACATTAATGAGCAATACTATCAGATTAGTACTGAAGTTTTAAATTCATTTTCCAAATACCGCCTTCCTATTGCGTTATTTGTATTTCAGGAAAATATTTGCGTATTGCAACCCTATAGTAAGCGTGAACAAAGGCTTACCAATGAACAGGTAGATGAAGTGCAGCAGCTTTGCAATGATGGCTTACTTTTTGTTGCACGCTCTGACTTTCCTATTTATTCAGAGCATATAGTGAAGCAGCTTGATCTTATTTTGCAAGATGCACACTTGAAGGATGGTGAAGTAGCTGATTTGTGTATTCGCTCTATTACTATGTACTACTCAATGTTTAACGAAAGTCCCGTAAAAATTAATTTTACGCCGCTATATGAAGCACTTATGGCTGTGACTGAATGGATTTGGCAAGACAAATTTCGCATCAAAGCGTTCATGCGTCGATTGCCAAAGGCTTATACATTAGCCAATCATGCTTTTAATTCCATGATTGTAGGTTCTTGGCTGTGGATGGAAACAGCTGAGGATGAAAAAGTTAATCGTCGAACTTTTGATCGTGTGGCTCTTGCGCTCTTGTTGCATGATATTGGAATGGCAAAAATTCCATTATTTATATTGCAAAGAGATAAGCGCCTAAGCTCAGAAGAGCGCTCAAAGGTGAATACGCACCCGGCTCTTGGCTATAAAATCATGCAAAAACTTGATTTAGCTTTTAATGAACTTGCTTATTGTGTTATGGAACACCATGAAAGAATGGATGGTTCAGGTTATCCGCAAGGAACAAAAGATAAGCAAATTAGCAAGCTTGGGCGTATGTGTGCTGTGGTTGATGCTTTTTGTTCCATGATAGCAGAGCGTCCGCATTCGCCGCCAAAAAGCCTTGAAGAAGCCGCCAAGGAATTGGCTGAAGACACTGTTCATTTTGATAAAAC
>CAYJJP010000062.1:0-9575 GCA_964370525.1 uncultured Desulfovibrionaceae bacterium
AAGGCTTTCGGCAAACTCAGCCATAGCATTTAAAGCATCTTTATTGGTTGCAACGATTTCATTGTGTACGCTTTTAAAACATGCGTCGCCAACCTTGGGCGTTTCCGCAATCTTTCCACTAGCGCCTTGGGCTAAATGCTCAGCAATGGCAGAAGGAACTTGATTGTAGATGTCATATTTTTCAAGAATTTTAATGCAATCGTTAAAAGTGGATGCGTCAGGTGCTGTTGGGCCTGAGGCAATTACATCGAGCGAATCGCCAATAACATCGGAAATAATAAGCGTAAGTATCGTTGCTGGCTGCGCTGTACGGGCAAACTGGCCGCCACTAAAAATTGAGAGATGCTTGCGAATAGCATTAATTTCGTCAATATTGGCGCCGGAGCGGAGTAGGGCTGAGGTTACTTGTTGTATTTGAACAAGGGTTAACCCGTCAGCCGGTGCTGGAGTAAGGGCGCTACCTCCGCCAGTTAAGAGGCAGATAATTAAAGTATCTGCGTCAGCTGTTGTTGCTTTTGCAAGCATTTCACTGGTGGCAAAAACACCTCTTTCATCAGGTATAGGGTGACCGGCCTGCATAATTTTAGCGTAACGCAAAGGAACCGCGTGGTCATATTTGGTGACCAGAAGTCCGTCGGTTATACGATCACCAAGCAATTGCTCTATAGCCTGAGCCATGGCGCCAACGCCCTTACCGGCACCGAGTAGCCATATGTTTTTTCTCTGCAAAGAGTACGACTTGTCGTTTACCCATAATACGTTATTTTTTTCGTCTAGGCGTAAATGGCGCTGCAACGCTTCTTTTGGAAGGACACTTTTTATGCCTTCGTCAAAGATTCTATGAAGCAATAATTGCTGGTTGTTCATCTTAAATCACTCTAACTTATTGTGTTTTTTCATGAGAATTTTCTACCGCTCCATGACGCAATGTCAGATAGAGAGGGCTTGTTTGACTGCGTCCGCTAAAAATTTCCTCTGGTGTTGCTGCTAAGGCATGGGGCAATACGTCATCCACATGTTCAACAAAAACTATTTCCAAGTCTTGCAACACTTCATCGGGAACTTCTTTCAAATCTTTTTCATTGTCATATGGTATAAGTACCTTACTTAAACCTGAACGTCGAGCTGCAAGCAATTTTTCACGCAAGCCACCAATTGGTAGCACACGACCTCGCAAGGATATTTCACCGGTCATGCCCACATCATTACGCACTGGGATGCCGAGCAGAGCTGACGTTATGGACGTTGCCAAGGTGATACCGGCAGAAGGGCCGTCCTTGGGCGTTGCTCCTGAGGGAACGTGTACGTGTATATCAATTTTGCGATAAAAACGAGGGTTTAGCCCTAAAATATCGGCTCGTGAGCGTACATACGAAAGTGCTGCTTTAGCAGATTCTGTCATGACATCGCCAAGCTGACCTGTAGTTGCCACATGGCCGGAACCGGGCATGAGGCTTGTTTCTACCATAAGGATGTCGCCGCCGCGCTGATTATAGGCAAGGCCAATGCAAACGCCCACTTGAGCTTCTTTTTCTCTTTCATCATGACGATATTTTTTTACCCCAAGAAAAGTTTGTAAATTATCGGTATCAATACTTACGCTCATTTCTGTACTGTCATTATCCACCAATTTAATAGCGGTTTTTCTGCAAAGTGCGGCAAGTTCTCGCTCAAGATTACGCACACCGGCTTCGCGTGTGTAATAGCGAATGATGTCGATAATGGCCTCATCGCTCACTTGCATATTGTCTGAGTTCAGCCCGTGATCTGCCAGTTGCTTGGGCAGAAGGAATTGACGACCGATATGACGTTTTTCCGTTTCTAAATAACTATTGAGTTCAATGATTTCCATTCTGTCTTGTAAGGGGACAGGGATGGAATGCAAAGAATTTGCGGTAGTTATAAAGAATATTTTTGACAAA
Source organism: uncultured Desulfovibrionaceae bacterium (assembly GCA_964370525.1). Classification (GTDB taxonomy): domain Bacteria; phylum Desulfobacterota; class Desulfovibrionia; order Desulfovibrionales; family Desulfovibrionaceae; genus CAYJAD01. The sequence continues at coordinate 1,923 of CAYJJP010000062.1, forward strand.
TCATAATCCAAGTCTAAATAATGATCCATAAAGGTACTATTTTGTTCCGGATCTAAAACTTCTAAAAGGGCGGCAGCCGGATCTCCACGAAAATCCGCACTCATTTTATCGATTTCATCAAGGCAAAATAGGGGGTTGTTAAACTTCACCCTTTTTAATGATTGCAAAATTTTGCCCGGCAGTGCTCCAACGTAAGTACGTCTGTGTCCGCGAATTTCTGCTTCATCACGTACACCGCCAAGAGAGAGACGCACAAAATCACGGCCTGTTGCTGTTGCTACAGATTTTGCGAGTGAAGTTTTGCCAACTCCCGGAGGGCCAACAAGGCATAATATTGGACCTTTCAATGCTCCAGAAAGTTTTTGCACCGCCAAATACTCTAAGATGCGCTCCTTTGGCTTTTCAAGGCCAAAGTGATCATTATCCAAAATTTCACGCGCCTTTTGTATATCCATATCTACATCTTTGAGATTGTCCCATGGTAAATCCATAAGCCAATCCACATAGTTACGAAGTACGGTATACTCTGCGGAAGATGTGGACATACCTTTTAGTTTGCGTAAAGTGTGCAAAGCTTTTTCGCGAGCTTCTTCGGGCATGGGGCGTTCTTTGAAAGCTTGCTCCATTTCCACAAGTTCAGCTTGCGGGTCATCATCGCGCCCCATTTCTTTGTTGATGGCTTTAATTTGCTCATTAAGGTAGTAATCTCGTTGATTACGCTCCATCTGTGTACGCACGCGATCTTTAATGCGTTTTTCCACTGTAGAAAGAGACATTTCTTCTAAAAGCAATTCATATGCCTTTTCAAGTCGTGTGAGAGGGTCTCGCAACTCAAGAGCTTCTTGTTTTTTGCGATACTCTGATTTGAGATGTGAAATAACAGCGTCTGCAAACTTTCCTGCGTCTTGCAGAGAAGCGATGGCAGTAAGCACTTCTTGGGTCATTTTTTTATTGTTTTTGCCATATTTAACAAGCGATTCATTCATAGCTTGCATAATATTCTTTGCATCATCGTTCATAAGCCGTAGTTCAGGCATACTGGTAGTAATGACACAAGGGTAGGGCTTGTTGCCAAAAGGTTCTTCGTTGCTGATTTTTTCCCAAGTGGCACGATATAAACCTTCAAAAAGGACTTTTATGGTGCTGTCCGGAAGGGGTAATACTTGCAAAATGCGACACACCACACCCACAGGATACAAATCTTCTGCTTCAGGTTTTTCCGTGTCAGGTTCTTTTTGAGCCACAAGAAATATTTTTTTATTATACTCAAGGTTTCCGGCATCGATGGCACGCACTGAAGCTTTACGTCCCACAAAAAGTGGCATAATGGCCCGAGGAAACATGACAACTTCTCTTACTGACATAAGTGGCATTTCCACCGAACCAGTTTGAGTATCTGTCAAAAGAATGCCATGTATTTTGGGTGATGTTGCCATGTAAACTCCTACCAATTTACGAATATTTTAAAATTGTGAATGTTATGAAACTATAGAATTTGCTTTAAATCTTAGCTTGCTTCTTGTTCTTCATTTTCATGCAAATACACAGGTTTACGAGTGCCTTCAATGACGGCCTTGTTTATAAGGCATTCACGCACTGTGGTCATGGTCGGCAAATGATACATTATATCAAGCATAACCTTTTCCATTACGTTGCGTAAACCACGCGCGCCGGTTTTGCGTTCCAAGGACTTTTCGGCAATGGTACGCAAGGCATTTGTGGTAAAGCGTAATGTAACCTTGTCTAATTCAAAAAGTTTTTGATACTGACGCACAAGTGCATTCTTGGGTTCGGTTAATATGCGCACAAGGTCGTCCACTTCTAAATTGTCTACATGTGTAAACACGGGAATGCGTCCGACAAACTCCGGAATGAGTCCAAATTTTACTAAGTCCGCAGGATGCAGTTCATTCATAAGTTCAGCCAGCGGAATATCTTTTTTATTCTTTAAGGTATTGCCAAATCCCATGGAACCGCCGCTCATGCGAGAAGCGACAAGTTTTTCAAGCCCCACAAAAGCACCGCCCACAATAAACAATATATTGCTGGTATCCATACGGATAAACTCTTGTTGTGGGTGCTTGCGTCCTCCCTTGGGTGGGATATTGGCTTCAGTTCCCTCAATGATTTTCAAAAGAGCTTGCTGTACACCTTCGCCCGAAACGTCGCGCGTAATGGAGGGGCCGTCACCTTTGCGTGAAATTTTATCAATTTCGTCAATATAAATAATACCTTTGCTGGCAGCTTCAATATTATAGTCAGCATTTTGCAAAAGCTGAACAAGAATATTTTCAACATCTTCACCGACATAACCGGCTTCAGTTAATGTTGTGGCATCTGCTATGGCAAAGGGTACCTTTAAAGTGCGCGCCAATGTTTTGGCTAGTAATGTTTTTCCGCTACCGGACGGCCCGACCAAGAGAATATTACTTTTTTCGATTTCTACTTCATCACCCAGGGCTTCGGCATAAAAAACACGCTTGTAGTGATTGTGCACGGCCACAGAAAGAATTTTTTTAGCATCATGTTGACCTATGACATATTCGTCTAGGCGTTCTTTAATTTGCATTGGTGATAAAAGTACACCGTCATCATGTACTTCAGCAATATTTTGCTGAGCAATGATTTCATTACAAATGCTAACGCATTGATCACATATGCGTACATCCCCTTGTACAATAAGATTTTTTACATTGTACTCACTCTTTCCGCAAAAAGAGCAGGACACTTCTTTATTGTGATTTTTTGCCATGGTAAATCCCTATGTCTCTTAAAAAGTGTTGAAGGAAAAACTTCAATCTTAGGCCAACTCTTTGCGTGAGCTAATGACTTTGTCGATAAGGCCAAATTCTAAGGCTTCAGTAGGTGTCATAAAATTATCACGATCTGTGGCTTTAATGATTTTATTAATGTTTTGGCCGGTGTTTTCTGCCAAAATTTCGTTGAGCATTTTCTTTGTTTTTAACAGTTGTCGAGCTGTTATTTCCACGTCCGAAGCTTGACCGCTGGCGCCGCCAAGAGGTTGGTGAATCATAATACGGCTATTTGGCAAGGAAAAGCGCATGTTTTTTTCACCAGCAGCAAGTAAGAAAGCTCCCATGCTGCTGGCTTGTCCTATACAAACTGTTGCTATCGGACAAGAGATATAGTTCATGGTGTCGAAGATAGCCATTCCGGCCGTTACTGAACCGCCGGGTGAGTTGATATAGAGGTTAATTTCTTTTTCTGCATCTTTAGATTCTAAAAAAAGCAGTTGTGCGCAAATAAGTGCTGCCACATGGTCATTAACTTCTGTTCCCAGCATGACGATACGATCTTCAAGTAAGCGTGAAAAAATGTCATACTGACGCTCTTTGCGTCCTTCGCCGTCGACAACATAAGGCATTGAAATGTTATACATCATATCTCCATTAAACTCTATCTATAATATAGTCCGCTATTTAAAATTGGCAATAGTTTTTTGCTTTTAATTATTTGTCTTCTTTTTCAGCGTCTTGAGTTAACTCAGAAGCTTCAACTTCAGTAACCTTGGCTTTGTCATAAATGGCGTCTATGGCCTTGTCGGCAAGAAGGCGATCGCGCAAAATGAATACGGAGCCGGAGTTCACATAGTCATCGCGTAATTGCTTGAAATCTTGGCCGCTGCGCTGTGCCATGTGATAAATTGCCATGTCAACTTCTTTATCTTCAACGGACAAATCTTCTTTTTTAGCTACGCTCATGAGGAAAACTTGGTCACGGGTGATTTCTTCGGCTTCTTTGCGGCTTTTTTCCATAAGATCGTTGAAATCCAATCCCATAGATTGCAGGCTCTTTCCTTGCTTTTCTGCTTGTTGTTGACGCTCAGCAAGTAAGGAACGGAAATGCGTTTCCACCATGGATTCTGGCAAGTCAAATTCGGTCATGGCTACAAGTTTGTCCAAAAGTTTCTTTTGGGCTGTGCTCTTAAAGAGGTTTGTGCGGCTACGCTTATAATTTTCTATGAAAAATTCACGCAATTTTTCCATAGAATCTTGCCCCATGCTTTTAGCAAACTCATCATTGAGCTCTGGTAATTTTCTTTCTTTAATGCTGTGCACGGTCACTTTCATGCTTACAGTTTTGCCGGCTAAGTCCGGTGCAAGAAAGTCTTCGGGGAAGGTAACATCGCCTTCTTTTGTTTCACCAAGCTTAACGGTTTTAACCAAATCTTCAAAAGGTTTCAGAGCTTGCCCTTCGCCAAGGTTCATTTGGAAATTTTGTGCGTTAATTCCCTCAAGCGGAACGCCATTTTCAAAGGTAGCAAAATCTATTTCCACAGCTTGGCCGTCAACAGCAGGGCCATTGCCTTCAGCTACGACAAATTCTGAGCGTTCCTTGCGCATGCGCTCGATAAATTCTTCTACTTCGGAATCTTTCACATGGGCTTTTTCCTGCAAAACTTCCATTCCTTCATATTCGGGGATGGTGAAAGTAGGCAAAACTTCAAAGCTTATGCTATAGATAAAGTCTTGATCGCGTACGAAGACTTCTTCTTCATCGCCAAATTGTATGCCGGAAACGGGAGATTCCTTAAGTTCTTCAATAATGGTATTGATATGAACATTAACTAAATCTTGCTTGGCTTCAGCATATACTTTGTCGCGAAAACGGCTTTCAATAACAGAAGCAGGCACTTTGCCCTTGCGAAATCCGTCTACTTGCACAGAAGTTTGGTAAAGCGCAATGGTTGAAACAATGGCAGCTTGTACTTCTTCTTTGCCAACGGTTACATGAACCTTTTTCTTTACAGGGGACAATTCTTCTACTCTATATTCCACGAAAGACTCCTTAAAAAGGGCAACGCCCATAGTAATTTTTTTTTAACAACATACTATAATCGTCAATTCCATTTTTGTCTAGGTTTGAAGGGCAAGAAATTTCAACTAATTACAACGATGTTGTTTTATTGATAAAAACTATCTGTTTTTACGTTGAAATGGAGATATGCGAAGCTTTTGCGCCATTGATGGTGTATGCAGGCATTTATTGTATGGGTTTGATTATTAATAGTTTTCGAGTTTTGTGTAGATGTTAAAAAGTAAAAGTTGTCGAACTATTTTTTTAGCTAAACTATTTTGAACGTTGGCAAAATAATTTTTTTAACATATTGTTTGTATGTAGCAATAAAGCAAAGTGAGGGAGCTTGTGTTTTTTTCTCTATTCCCAAGTTCATTAAGAAAACTGGTTGCAAGAGCTTTTAAATTGTACTTGCCAGAAAGCGATTTTTCCGCTATCAATTGTGCAATTTAGAAATTAGCAGGTGTTTTTAGAATATTCTGCTATATGAGGAGTTTTTATGTCAGTTCCAATTCTTGTCAAAGAATCTCTCATTCCCGGACAAACAAGCAAGCTTGTGCTTGATGCTCCGCACATCAGTAAAAAAGCTGAACCCGGGCATTTTGTCATTTTACGTTTAAGTAACAATGGCGAACGTATTCCTTTAACCATTGCCGATACCGATAAAGAAAATGGTACTATTACCATTGTTTATTTGGTGCTGGGTAAAACCACTGCTTTGCTTGAAACCTATAAAGCAGGCGATAGTATTTTGGATGTTTGTGGCCCGCTCGGAAAGCCTACGCATATAGAAAAAAAAGGTACAGTGATTTGCGTTGGCGGCGGTACCGGTATTGCGGCCATGCATCATATTGCCAAGGGTCATCATCGCATTGGCAATAAAGTCGTGGGGATTATTGGCGCACGCAATAAAGATTTGCTTCTTTTTGAAAAAGAGCTTTCTTCTTTCGCCGATGAGTTGCTTATTTCCACTGACGATGGCAGTTATGGTCATAAGGGGCTTGTCACCGACTTATTGGTCGATAGGTTAGAAAAAGACAAAGACGTTTTTGAAGTTGTGGCGGTTGGGCCTGTGCCCATGATGAATGCTGTTGCCATGAGCACAAAGCCTTTTAATACTCCCACTGTGGTCAGTTTGAATCCCATTATGGTAGATGGTATTGGTATGTGCGGTGCTTGCCGTGTAACTGTTGGCGGACAGACGAAGTTTGCCTGTGTGGATGGACCTGAGTTTGACGGACATCAAGTGGATTTTGATGAACTGCGCCGTCGTCTTTTTGCATTTGGCCGTCAAGAAAAAGAATCTTTTGATCATTATAGGTGTACATGTCATGGATAATACAACTCCGAAGAAGAAAGAAAAAAAGCCTGTTGTACCACGCACTCCCATGCCTTGCCAAGACCCAAAAATTCGGGCGCGCAATTTCGAGGAAGTAGCCACCGGTTATACTCGTGAAATGGCAATGACGGAAGCAGCTCGCTGTTTGCAATGCAAAAAACCCTTGTGTGTCAAGGGATGTCCTGTGGAAGTGCCCATCCCGGAATTTATTGCGGCTGTGGCGCGCGGAGATATGGATTCAGCCTATCGTATCATTAAGAGTACCAATAGCTTGCCTGCTGTGTGTGGGCGTGTTTGTCCGCAAGAAGTGCAGTGCGAAGGTAAATGTATTGTGGGCAAAAAACACGAACCTGTTGCCATTGGGCGCCTTGAGCGTTTTGTGGCAGATACTTACATTGCCACTTCCGCTTGTGAACAAGTAACCGGAACAAATGCTTGCGCTTTACCTGTGCAAGGTGTGAAGGTGGCATGTCTTGGTTCAGGGCCGGCTTCGCTTACTGTGGCCGGCTATCTTTCGTCGCAAGGCATAAAAGTAGATGTTTACGAAGCCTTGCATGAACCCGGCGGCGTTCTTGTTTATGGTATCCCGTCCTTTCGCTTGCCAAAGGACGTAGTTAAAGAAGAAATCCACGGACTTGAACTTAATGGCGTTGACTTTAAGCTCAACTGGGTCGCTGGGCGTACCGTAAGCATACAAGACCTTTTTGATGATGGTTATGATGCTATATTTATTGGAGTTGGCGCAGGATTGCCCATCTTCTTAAACATCCCAGGTGAAAATTTTGTGGGCGTGTTTTCTGCCAATGAATACTTAACTCGTGCCAATCTTGGGCGAGCTTATAAATTCCCAGAGGAAGATACTCCCATTTATCCCGGAAAAAATGTCACAGTCTTTGGCGCCGGAAACGTGGCAATGGATGCTGCTCGCACAGCTATGCGCCTTGGGGCAGAGAGCGTGCATATTGTGTATAGGCGTACACGTGCAGAAATGCCCGCCCGTCACGAGGAAATCGAACATGCAGAAGAGGAAGGTATCCAATTAGAATTACTTGCTTCTCCTGTGCAATTTAACGGAGACAGCAAGCTTTCCCTCACTTCTGTAACCTTGCAGCGTATGCAACTTGGTGAACCGGATGCTTCGGGGCGTCGTCGGCCTGAGCCCATTGAAGGCGATGTATATGATCTTCCTACTGACCTAGCCATTGTAGCGCTCGGTACACGCGCTAACCCCATTTTGCTTGAGGCCACACCGGAGCTTGAGTTGAATAAGTGGGGGCATATTGTGGCCGATGAAGAAACAGGTGAGACATCTATCCCCAATGTTTTTGCCGGCGGTGATATTGTTACCGGTGCTGCTACGGTTATTCTTGCCATGGGTGCCGGACGTAAGGCAGCGCAAGAAATTTGCAAGCGTTTGCTGAAGGATAAATAAAGTATATTTTATTTATTTTTAATTGTTTCAAAGTAAATAAGACCTCTATATCGTTGTTTTTGTT
>CAYJJP010000063.1:0-9532 GCA_964370525.1 uncultured Desulfovibrionaceae bacterium
GCCACGTTTGCTTAATCTTGGTTGCGGTGCGCATTTTCATAGGTCTTGGCTTAATGTGGATATAGAGAGCTCCTCTAAGGATGTACATACATTTGATTTGCGCAATGAGTGGTCTTTGCCGCAAAACTTCTTTAATATGGTGTACCATTCTCATGTCTTGGAGCATATGAGCGAAGAAGAGGGTAAACTTTTCGTCAAACGCTGTTACAATGTTTTGAAACCGCTAGGTATTATACGCATAGCTGTTCCGGATCTTGAAAATATCGTGCGTCATTACCTTGTTGCGTTAGAAGAAGCTAAAGCAGGAATGCCGGGTGCAGAGCACCGCCATCGTTGGATGCTTATCGAGTTGATTGACCAAGTTGCTCGCCACCATTCAGGCGGGACTATGGCTGAATATTGTAAGCAAAGCCCCACACCGGAAAAAGATTTTGTTTTACAACGCATTGGTCGCGAAGGACAACACCTTATAGCCTCTTTAGAAGGCGCTGCTCCATACACACAAGAAGAAACAAACGCAGACTCTGTGGGAAAATTTCGCCTTGGGGGGGAAGTGCATCGCTGGATGTACGATGCCTTTTCCTTGCAAGAATTGCTTCGATCCACTGGCTTTGAGGATATACGCTTAATGCAAGCCCATACATCTTCACTGGAAAATTTTGTAAGCTTTAACCTTGACACCTGTGTTGACGGTAGTGTGCGCAAACCGGATTCCTTATTTATTGAAGCACGCAAGCCAAACATCTTGACAGACACCGCCGACACAGCACCGCCTTCTTGTCAATCCTTTGCAAAAAAAGAATCCGCTTTAGCAACACTCTCCTCAGCCATAAACATAAATTTTATACAGGGTCGAAAAGGCAATTGGGGTGATGTCTATTACCCTTCGTTTGAAGAAGCCACACAAGCAGCAACAGGCTATGACAATCAAAGCATCTTCAAGCGCGTGTACGAAGCAGCCAAAAGCGTACAACAAGGCAAAGCTCTTTGGGAACGCGACTCTGTCCTCATGTATAATGAGGAATACAACCAACCCTTGCTGGCTTCGCTGCTCGACTTTGCCAAGCAGCAACATGATAGCTTACATGTATTAGATTTTGGCGGTGGTCTTGGCAGCACCTATCAACAGCATAAAAGTCAATTGCAGCATATTCCAAATCTTTCATGGCGTATTGTAGAACAAATGCATGTGCAAAAATGCGGCCAGCGTGAATTTGCAACGCCAACTTTAAGCTTTCACCCAAACATTCAAGAAGCCTTGAAACATCCCGTAAATATAATTCTTTTTTCAGGTGTATTGCAATATCTCAACCCGAAATGGGTTCTGGAGATTTTACGGGAAATACGCCAAAGCACTGTTACGCGTATTCTTATTGACAGAACCCCTTTCCGTGAGACGGACAGCCTTTTTACAGTGCAAAAACCCCATGACGTTTACCCCGGAGCATCCTATCCCATCCATCTCATGGATTTCAAAGCATTTCACACTTTTTTACACGACCTTGGCTATACGCTCACAGCTCATGCTAAAGCTTTGGACGGCACATGGGATGATTGCGATTTTCTTTTATTACAGTATGATGTTTTAACTCACGCATAGAGGGGAGCAATATGGCAATCACACCGCACTTCAATACAGTTTATTTTGAAATATCTAGCGCTTGTAATGGAAAATGCCCCTATTGTATTACAGGGCGCAATAAAAGTACTGTCAAACCAACCTTTGTTGACTTGGATTTATTCACAGCAGCTTGCCATCGTATGGTGAAACTGGGTATTTTATCAGAAAGATCCTTACTCCACCTCTACTTATGGGGTGAACCAACATTGCATCCGCATTTTTCTGAACTTTTACAACGTATCGAAAATCTTCCTTTTGGCGTAGCTATAAGTACCAATGCCTCAAAGGTCCCTAACATAAGCAGTTCTTTTGTAAAAAAAGTACATTTTGTACGCTTTTCCTGTTGCGGCACGTCTCAAAATTCCTATTCTCACATCCATGGCTTTGATGTAACAAAAGTGCATCAAAACATAGTGGATTTTGTCAAAACAGCGCGTGCCAAGGGCAGTAAGGCTTTTTTCAGTTACAACTTTCATATTTATCAATTTAACATTGATGAAATCCCTTATGCCAAGGAATTTTGCAAACAATTGGACATTGAATTTTCTCCAAACCTTGCCATTATTAATGATTGGGATCTTACAAAAAGATGGGTAGCAAATGCTTTGACTGTGGAAGAAGAGCGTTGCATAGGACAAGATTTATTCAACTACATGCCGGCGAAGTTACTTAAAAATGCCCCGGCAAACTATCACTGCCCACAGGAGCAATATCTAATACTCAATGAGCTTGGAAATATTCTAATTTGTTGCCAAACTCCTTCCACAGAAGCTTACAGCCTTGGGCATATTTTGGATCCCAATGTGGCAGAGCATATAGCCAACAGACAAAAAGGTGAGATTTGTAAGCATTGTACCTCCACAGGCATGGCCTATATGTTTAACAATTCGCTGTACTGTCCAAGCATTTTTAAATAGAAGGTGCGTCATGTACTCCGTGCTACAATTGACTTCTTTTGGCGATGAACGTGGCTCTTTAATAGCCCTAGAAAATAATACATCCATTCCCTTTGCCGTGCGCCGTGTTTTTTATATTTATGGGACAAAGGATGCTGTTGCGCGTGGTGCACATGCCAACATACATTCGAAATTTGTGCTTATATGCGTACATGGCAGTTGCAAGGTGCGCATTATGCTTCCAACTCAAGAGGACATAGTCACCTTAGACAGGCCTGATAAAGGATTGTATCTTGATGCTATGGTCTGGAAAGAAATGTATGCTTTTACGACTGATGCAGTGCTTTTAGTTCTTTCTGACAGTTTTTTTGATGCGGAAGAATATATCGAAGATTATAACGAATATGTGCGTAAATTTTCTAAGCTCCATTAACCGGCAATTATGAGTTATTCCATGATACCTTTTCTTGATTTACATAAAATAAATGCTCAATACCGTCCCAAGATAGATGCGGCCATACAGCGTGTTCTTGACAGTGGCTGGTATATACAAGGAAAGGAAAACGAAGCCTTTTGCAAAGACTTTGCAGCCTATTGTGGAACTCATTTTGCGCTTGGAGTAGCCAATGGTTTGGATGCTTTAACGCTTATCATACGAGCGTATGACTTTGGATTGGGAGATGAAATACTTGTTCCTGCCAATACCTATATTGCGAGTATCTTAGCCATAACGCAAAACGGGTGCACGCCGGTTTTAATAGAACCGGATCCAAAAACTTTCAATATAGACATACGCTTAATAGAGGAGCGTATAAATAAAAAAACCAAAGCAATTTTGCCTGTACACTTATATGGTCAAGCTGTTGAAATGGAACCCCTAATACAGCTGGCAAATGCCTATAATCTCAAAATTATAGAAGATGCTGCTCAAGCCCATGGCTCAATCTATGCAGGTAAACGTGTGGGCAATTTGGGTCATGCCGCCGGCTTTTCCTTCTATCCCGGAAAAAATTTAGGTTGCCTTGGAGATGGCGGCGCCATAACCACCAATGATGAGGAATTGTATTTCAAACTCAAAGCCTTAGCTAATTATGGTTCACAAAAAAAATATTTCAACAAATATCAAGGAGTTAACTCTCGGCTTGATGAGATGCAGGCTGCCGTGCTAAGTGTAAAGTTAAGAGGTCTTGATGCTGATAATGCTCTAAGAAGAAATATTGCAAAGCGTTATAGAAATGAGATTACACATCCCCATATTGCTTTACCTAAGGCTCAAGACGAGATGGCGCATGTGTGGCATCTTTTTGTTATCCAAACCAATGAGCGTGAGGCTTTGCAAAAATATTTAGGCGAGCATGATATACAGAGCATGATACACTACCCTTTACCGCCACACAAACAAGAGGCTTATGCAAGCTGGGGCAACACAGAACTTCCGATAACAGAAAAAATACATGAACAAGTATTGTCACTACCCATAAGCCCTGTACTTACCAATGATGAGGTAAGTACAATTATAAACTGCATCAACTCTTGGCATATATAGCATTTTAACTTGAAAACACCCATCGAATATGCCATAGCCTTTGCAAGGTGATGACAATGGAATATTTAAAACGTGGCTTTTTGAGTTAAGCTAAAGTCTTTAAATGGGGAAACAATATAAGCTGTGAGGATGAGGTTAATTTATGCAACAACTGGATTTACTTAAGAGTCGCATTCAAAAGGCGCAGGCCATTAAGCAACTTGGGGAGCATTTACAAAAAATAACCCCATATCATAATACATGGAATTTACCACAACGCCAAAAAGATGAATGCATTATTGTGGCATCCGGTGGCTCCATAAGAGATTTACATGCCGATATTTGCGCTTATGCCACAAATGTTGATTTTATCACTCTGAATAATTTTTTTAATGTAAGTGAGTTTGGTGATGTAAAGTCTCATGTTCACGTTCTTACCGATCCCAATTATTTTCAGCCACCGCAAGGATCAAGTACAATGGCTGATGGTGTCAAGAATTTTATGGCATCCTTAGAAAAATTTAAGGGACCACTTGTAGTTGCTGTTCCATATATATTTTACGAGCTTGCCAAAAAACATTACTCATTGCCAAATATAACACTTATAGGCTATCCTCTTGAGCGTTTTACAGAAATTCCTGATGAATTACGTTTTCCATTGGCAGATATGGGGCTAGTTGGTTTTGGAGGGCAAACTGTTACAGTTGCAGGTATATACTTAGCTATTGCCTTAGGCTATAAGAAAATATGGATAGCAGGCTTTGATATTGATTGGTTTGAGCATACCTATGTAGACAAGCACTGCAATATCCGTTTGACATATGACCATTACTTTACTCCTTTGAAAGAAGTCGTTGTTTCATTTAATATGGTGCAACATGTAGAAAGTCTTTTAAGAACTATTTATGATTCTGAACTTTTACGCGCGTATGCTGCGTGGAAGGGGGTGCAGGTGGTGAATTTATCTTTGAGGTCACATTTAGATATTTTTCCCAAAGGACTTATTGGAAAAGAACCATATCCCATGCATGTGCAACCATCAGACCCTAACTTTATAAAAAGTCGATAACAGTACTTCAAAATGAAACTCTAAGTTCTTATTTGAAATTAGGGCAAAATATGACATTTTGCTTTAGAAAGTCTTCACTTATGAGTATGAATGAAAGTTTAGCTGATATATTGCATAAGCGAAATTTATTTGCGCTGTTAAGTGCCGAGATAAGTGTGTCTTTAAAATTCTATGCCTGAGGGGGCATTCATTGCTTTGCACGCCCCCGCATTTCAAGGCAAAGAAAGAGAATATGTAAATTTACCAAGTGGAGTTTTAGTATGAGTGGCGTACTTTTGCTGGGAGGCGGTGGGCATTGCCGTTCTGTTATCGATGTGCTTGAAATGTGCAATCAACCTATAGCAGGCATTGTACACGGCCCTGATTGCGCTTTAAAGCCCGTGTTAAATTACCCTGTTCTTGGTAGAGATGAAGATTTGCCTGCTTTATTTAGGCAGCACTCAAAAGCTTTTGTCACTTTAGGACAGATTAAAACACCGCAAATACGGCAAAAGCTCTACGCCATGTTGAGTGAGCTTGGTTACACTCTCCCAAGTTTTATCTCTCCCTTGGCACATTTTTCACGCCATGCAACGCTTGGATTGGGGAGTATTATTATGCATCAAGCTCTTGTAAACGCGGGAGCATCTATCGGTAATAATTGCATAATCAACACTCAAGCCTTAATTGAACATGATTGTAACATTGCGTCACATTGCCACATCGCAGTTGGTGCTTTGCTATGCGGTGAAGTGCAAGTGGGAGAAGGCTCTTTTGTGGGCAGCAATGCCACCGTCAAGCAAGGTGTGACCATTGGAAAAAGATGTATTGTTGGCATGGGCTGCACACTAAAAAAAGATCTGACAGATGGCGAAGTTTATGTATAAATCACAAAAAACACGTATCATAGCAGAAGCCGGCGTTAATCATAATGGCAATTATGATATGGCCTTAGCTCTCATTGATGTTGCCGCTGAAGCAGGTGCTGATGTGGTAAAATTCCAAACCTTTAATGCAAAAGCTCTTGTCAATAAATTTGCCACAAAAGCGCAATATCAACAGACAATTACAGATACTACAGAATCTCAGCTGAATATGTTGCAAAAGCTTGAGCTATCACACGCTTGGCACAAAAATCTCCTAACCCACTGCAAAACAAAAAATATAGCATTTCTCTCCACCCCCTTTGACCTTGCATCCATTGATTTTTTAGCCAGCCTCAATATGGGCATTTGGAAAATTCCATCAGGGGGAATAACTGACCTTCCCTACTTGCACAAAATTGGGGCACGAGGTGAAGAAATTATTCTTTCGACGGGTATGAGCACGCTTGATGAAGTACAAAAAGCTGTGCAAGCGCTTGAAAAAAGCGGAACGCCACAAAAGAATATCAGCATATTGCATTGCACCACGCAATATCCTGCCCCCTATGACGAAATTAATTTGCGCACTCTCAATACCTTACGCGAAGCTTTTCCGCATTGTAAGGGCGTTGGATACTCTGACCACAGCAAGGGTATTGAAATTGCCCTTGCTGCCGTGAGCATGGGAGCAACTATTATCGAAAAGCACTTTACTTTAGATAGAAATCTTGAAGGCCCTGACCACAAGGCTAGCCTTGAACCACAAGAGCTGCAAGCCATGATACAGAGCATACGCAATATTGAAACTGCCATGGGCGATGGTATAAAAAAGCCCACTGCCTCAGAAATTCCAAACATGACCGTAGCTCGCAAAAGTATTGTGGCTGCACAGCCTATAAAAACCGGAGAAATATTTACACAAGAAAATATCACTACAAAACGCCCGGGGGATGGCCTTTCACCCATGTACTGGGATGACATTTTGGGCACAAAGGCCACTCAAGATTATGCAGTAGATATGCAGGTGAAAATGGGGGGCAATAATTGAAGCCACGTTCCATTGTGTTTTTTACCGGCACAAGAGCCGAATATGGGCTTTTACGCTCCGTGATGTTGCAATTGCAAAACTTTCAAGAAATAAATTTTTCTCTTATTGTAAGTGGTACACATCTAAGCTTAAGCCATGGCAACACGCTTGAAGAAATAAAAAAAGATGCATTCCCCTTAGGAGCAGTGGTGGATATATGTATTGACCAATACACAAAAATGCCGGAACCATTACTCATATGCAAGGTTATGGGGGTGGCTATGGAAAAGTTTGGCACATGCCTTCATGACCTTAAGCCGGACATTTTGGTCGTTTTAGGCGATAGGTACGAAACATTTTGCTGTGCGGCGGCAGCAACTATACTTAATATTCCCATTGCACATCTGCATGGCGGCGAGCAAACTCTTGGCGCAATAGACGAAGCCTTGAGACATAGTATAACCAAGATGAGTCATATACATTTTGCTTCATGTGAAAAACACAGAGAGCGCGTAATACAATTGGGTGAACAACCGGAAAAAGTATGGAATACAGGAGCATTGGGGGTTGAAAATGCACTTAACTTACCCTTGCTCACCGAAAAAGAAATCCGTGAATATTTAGATATTCCTTTCGATCAACCCTATTTTCTTTGCACCTTCCATCCGGTGACCCTAGAACCCGGGCAAGAAGTTGTGCAGTGGCAAGAAATACAAAAAGCCTTAGATATATTCTCGGAACATGCTGTTATTATAACGGGATCCAATGCTGACCCCGGTGGCAATGCAGTAAATGTTCTTTTAGCACAATGGGCAGAAAATAATCCCAAGCGAGTACATTTTTTTGCCTCTCTTGGGGTATTACGTTATTTATCAGCGGCAAAATATGCCGATTGTGTGCTTGGTAATTCATCAAGTGGTATTTTGGAAATACCAAGCCTAAAGACACCTGTTCTTAATATTGGCAACAGGCAAAAAGGGCGAATCTGCTCAGATGCAGTGCTTCATTGCGCAACGCATTACACAGAAATTGTAAAAAACCTACATAAAGCACTAAGCCCCGAACAAAAAAAACTTGCCCAAACTGTTCCTAGCCCCTATGTTGGAACAGATGTTGCAAAAAAGATTGCGCAAATCCTTGCAAAAACACCGTTAGAGGGCATTACGCAAAAGTTTTTTTAACGTAAAAAGGTAAAACTATGAACTTAGAAAAATATTGTATATCGAAGTCATTTTCCATACGTCAAACTATGGAGCACATAGACAGACATGCTGAGCAATTCGCCATTATTCTCCTTGAAGATGAGCGTATTGCCGGTATTGTTACCGATGGCAATATTCGTAGAGCCATTATTGCCGGTGCTACATTGGAAAGCAGTATAACGACTATTATGCAAAGCAACTTTGAAGTTTGTCAGCAAAATATGAATGCTTCTGAGGCACTGACACTCATGGATGAGCGAAGCTTTTCACACCTTCCCATTATAACTGAAGACCAAAAACTTTTTTCCATATGGAATAAAAAAGAATTACAAAGCAAATCTATTTTGCCACATACAGTTGTTATTATGGCAGGAGGGCTTGGAACACGCCTTGGCTCATTGACTAAAGAAACTCCTAAGCCCATGCTCCCCCTCGTAAACAGACCCATTTTAGAAATAATTCTTGAATCTTTTAGGCTTGTAGGCTTTCGAAATTTCATTTTTTCCGTCAATTATAAAGCTGAAATTATAACAAATTATTTTCAAGATGGAAGTCGGCATCATTGTAATATTGAATATATACATGAAGATAAATGCCTTGGAACAGCCGGTGCTTTATCATTACTGCCAACTATGGAACATGACGTAATTATAGCTAATGGTGATATTCTTACACACGCAAATCCGCGCCATATTCTACTGCATCATAGCACAATGCAAGCAGCAGGCACAATGCTTGCGAAACGTTTTTCAATGCAAGTACCGTATGGAGTTGTTGAGGCTACTCAACAAAATAAACTTAAAAGCATCCAAGAAAAGCCTGTTTTTGATTTTTGTATCAGTGCAGGGATAAATGTTTTGACTCCTGAAGTTCTCACACTTATCCCTAAAAATACATTTTTTGACATGCCGGAACTTTTTAAGAAAATCATGCAATTAGGTAAAACCACACAACTTTTTGAAACAAAAGACTATTGGCTTGATGTAGGCAACCCAATTGATTATGAAAAAGCACTTAAAGATTTTGAGTCATAACTAGCAGTGACTTACGGTGATACGAAAAGTCATTGCGAGAAAAAACGCTCCGAATTTTACGTCAAGCGCTGAAATAACGAGCGTTTTTTCGTGGCAATCCATATCTTTACAAACTGCACTATATTACTTGACTGTTAAAATCAAATTCACGTGGGTTTTTGCCCTGAAATAGCACATATCATTCCTTGACGACTTTTCAATTTCATGCAATAGATACCAATTCAATTTATTTGACAACGCAATAATACCGCCTTTGGAGACACGCATGAGCGACTACAAAAAAACCCTTAATTTACCTGTCACTAAATTTCCCATG
>CAYJJP010000064.1:0-9517 GCA_964370525.1 uncultured Desulfovibrionaceae bacterium
CTTGAAAGCGTTTTAGTCGTTACAGGCCCTATGGATGCAAGCTTCACTTGCGGATACTGCTTGAGAGTATCCACATCCACCAAGGAAAGGAAGTTATCCACCGTAGACGATGAGCCAAAAGTAATACAATGAATGCTCTCGTTCGCCAGCCCTTCCAATACTTCATCCTTGCGAACACCGGCGGGCTTTGTTTCGTATATGGGCAATACATGCACCACAGCTCCCGCTGCACGCAAAGCATCAGGGAGAACTTCACGAGCTTCCTTAGCACGCGGTAACAATATTTTCTGATCACGCATACCAAGTTTTAGCATACCTTCGACCACGCCTTCGGCCACATATTTTTCGGGAATAAAATCCGGTTCAATGCCTTTTTCACGCAAAATATCTGCTGTGGCCGGGCCAATGGCAGCAATCTTCTTTCCTGCTCCCGTGCCAAGAGCACGTGTGTCAAGCCCATGTTTAGCAAGCCTTTTCCAAAAATGTTTTACTCCATTGACAGAAGTAAAAACTAACCACTGATAGCTTTCAAGCTCAGCAATATGCGCATCAACTTCCGTAAAATCCTCAAGCTCATGGATTTCAATGGTAGGAAATTGAATAACATGCGCACCTAATTCTGCCAAAGAATGCGCAAGTCCGCTGGCTTGTTCACGGGCACGAGTAACCACTACTCCCTTACCAAGTAAGGGTTTTTGCTCAAACCAATTTAATTTATCACGCAATGTCACCACATTACCAACAACGATAACCGAAGGATTCGTAAAACCTTGCTTTTGGCTCTCGTCATACAACGTGCCTAGAGTGGCAACAAGCGAACGATGTTTTGCTGTTGTGCCCCAATGCACCAATGCTGCCGGAGTTTGGGCGCTCAATCCGGCTTTAATTAAATTTTCTGCAATGTGCGGCAAGTTTTTCATACCCATTACAAAAACAAGAGTTGAAGCGGAGTCGGCCAGCGCCTGCCAATTATGCACAGAATCCGGTTTGGTTGGATCTTCATGTCCGGTAATCAAAGTCACCGATGACGCAAAGGAACGGTGAGTAAGAGGGATGCCTGCGTAGGCCGGCCCTGCAATGGTGCTCGAAATACCCGGTACTTCTTCAAAGGGCACACCGGCTTCCAAAAGCTCTTCGGCCTCTTCTCCGCCACGTCCAAAAATATAAGGGTCTCCGCCTTTTAAGCGAGCAACAATCTTCCCTTCCTTAGCTTTTTCCACAATGAGCGCATTAATATTTGTTTGCGACATGGCGTGTTTATTGGCTCGCTTGCCCACATAAATAAGCTCAGCATCAGAGCGTGCAAAATCAAGCATGGCTGCATTGGCAAGGGCATCATAAACCACCACATCAGCTTTTTCCAAAATACTTTTGCCCTTTAGAGTCAGCAAGCCAATATCACCGGGGCCTGCGCCAATTAGGTATACCTTCATTATATGCTTCCTCTTGCTACTTCAATAAGTGTGCGAACTCCAAAACCCACGGCGCCCACAGGCGAGAGTGGAGTTTTCTTAAAAGCCCAATCGGTGCCGGCAATGTCCAGATGTGCCCAGCGTATTTCTTTTTTCATAAAGCTCTTTAAAAATAGCGCCGCAAAAATAGCACCGCCTTCACGTGCGCCCATGTGGGAAATGTCTGCTACTTCACTTTTCAGGCCATCTTCATAATTTGCCCATAGCGGCAATTGCCAAAAATTATCGCCTACTACCTTACCGATGGAAATAATTTCGTCGGCAAGCTTTGAATCGTCGCTAAAAAGACCGGCGACCTCTGTACCCAAAGCCACACAACAAGCACCGGTAAGCGTGGCAATATCCACAACAAAAGCCGGTTTCCATTCATTTTGCACATAGGTCAAAGCATCGCACAGGGCAAGACGTCCCTCAGCATCGGTATTTATAATTTCCACTGTCTTACCATTCAAGGACTTTACCACATCACCGGGACGCATGGCAGAGCCGCCGGGCATATTTTCTGCCACAGCAAGTACGCCAATAACTCGGCGATCAATATTATTTTGTGCAATGCCCTGTAGCGCACCCACCACCGCCGCTGCACCGGCCATATCACTCTTCATCATATGCATATTGGCAGCAGGTTTAATGGATATACCACCGGAATCAAACGTTAATCCCTTACCCACAAACACAATGGGATCATCGGCTTCATGTCCTTTTGGCGCATATTCCAAAATAAGCATACACGTTTCTTGGCTTGAGCCTTCACCCACTGCAAGCAGGGTATTGGCGCCAAGTTTGCGCAATTTTTTTTCATCAAGTTTTGTGAAGCTAATCCCTTCAGCTTTACACATTTTTTCGGCAGATTCTGCCAAGGCACTGGGCGTCATTATATTAGGTGGAGAATTGGCAAGATTACGAGCAAGAATAATACCGGCAGCGGCATATTCACCACGGCGAGCGGCAGCATGCTCTGCATCCGGAACGCTTTTTTGGGTAAAGCCCAGCGCAAGCCATCTAAGGCCGGCTTTCGCTTTTTTCTTATCTTTTTTTGTACTCTTACTACTATCATCACCTTCTGTGCGCAAGCTATCAAATTTGTACAAACCAAGAAATGCAGCGCACACAGCCTCTTCTACCAAACGAATGACATCGCCCGGCAAGGCTTCAAGCACCGGCAGTGGCAATAAAATACTTTCTAATTCCAAATCCTTGCAACGAGCCACAGCAGCGGCAATGCCCTTACGCACAGCATCTAAGGAGAATGAATCTTCTTCGCCAAGCCCTATGGCTAGCACACGCGGTACCGATTGCTTTGGGTGTCCGTGGAAAAGCGCCATCTCACCGGACTTACCTCTAAAGTCCATACGTCCGGGAGCTATAGTAAACCACGGGCAAATGCTCTCAATCTCAGGACAAATGGCAGCAGGATCGGCACCCTTATGCGCAAAGGTAAGTAAGACATCGGCCTTCCACAAATCTGGCCCGCCGGCTTGAAAACGTATATCCATAAAAACTCCTTACATGCTTACATATCAATATAGTTCGTCTACGCTATTTTTTTAGCGAACTGTCAAACGAAGAAAACGCTTCTTGCCTAATTTTACAACATAACTACCGGCTTTAAGTGGTGATTGTGCATCAAGGCAACGTTCATCATTAATAGTAAGTGCATTTTCTTTAATAAGCCTGCGAGCTTCACCACGAGATTTCACAAGCCCTGCCGCTTCCAAAAATATGGGCGGCGTGCTTTCCTCACCTTCTTGGCACTCATGACAAGGGGCATCTTCCGGAACTGCACCGCCCACAAAAACAGCATTAAAGCCTTGACGTGCTTCCTTAGCGACATCTTCATTATGATAGCGACTGACCATTTCTTGAGCAAGGTCTTCCTTGGCAATCTTGGGATGCAAACTGCCATCTTGCACTTGAGCTTTAAGGCTGGCTATGGATTCAAGGCTTTGCGCGGAAAGTAATTCATAATATGTCCACATCAGTTCATCGGAAATGGACATAACTTTGCCAAAAATATCGCTTGGTGATTCGTCAATGCCAATATAGTTACCGTAAGACTTGCCCATCTTACGCACACCGTCGGTGCCTACCAACAAGGGCATGGTAAGGATGCACTGACCTTCCTGACCATATTGGCCTTGAAGATGCCGTCCCACGAGCAGGTTGAATTTTTGGTCGGTACCGCCCATTTCCACATCGGACTTGAGCGCTACAGAGTCATAACCTTGACACAGAGGATAGAGAAATTCATGTACAGCAATGGGGCGCTGTTCTTTATAACGCTTTTCAAAGTCATCACGCTCAAGCATGCGTGCAACAGTATAACGAGAGGCAAGGCGAATAAAATCAGCAGCTCCCATCTCTCCAAGCCATTTGGAATTAAATTCCACCACAGTTTTTTCTGCATCTAGAATTTTAAAAACTTGCTTTTTATATGTTTCGGCGTTGGCAAGCACTTGCTCACGAGTCAACGGCGGACGTGTTTCATTTCTGCCTGATGGGTCGCCAATGGAACCGGTAAAATCTCCGATAAGAAAGACTACTCTATGCCCAAGCTCTTGAAAATGGCGCATTTTATGCATTACCACCGTGTGCCCAAGATGTAAATCAGGTGCGGTGGGATCAAAGCCAACCTTTACGGTAAGAGGCTTACCGCGTGCAATTTTTTTCCGTAATTCATCGGCATCTATAAGTTCATTGATGCCGCGTGTAATGTGAGCCATTTGTTTTTCAATATCAGTTGTAAGCATAGCATTTCCTTAAGGTGCAAAACGCACAATTTTTTAGCTGACTTTTACAGCTTAAGTATATATTGTCAAGCGATAGGCTGATAGCACAAAAACTACCAAGCATTTTACACTAATTTTTGTGCAAAATATCCATGACGCGCTGAAGATGAGTGAGCCAAATATCCATAAAGCCTTCATATTCCACTAGGCCACGAAGCACAGGCCGACACACAAAACCAGCGGCCTCTATTTGACTGCGCCAAGAAAGCGTATCCTTTCCCGCCATATCTTCCAAGGCATGCTGCCCAACCACCGAGAGAAGGGGCATAAGCCACACCTTGTGACCTGCATTGAGCTTTGGCAAAACAGTATCAAGGGTCAACATGCCGTCCATAGTTCCCACATGTACATGAACATCAAGCATTAAAACAGCATTCGCTAAATCCACATAGCGTTGCATACCCATGTGCACAGCTCCATGCCCCATAAAAACTACAGATTCATCGCATTTGCGTTCATCAGGCAAATGTCGTATCATGGCTAGCGAAGCCTTATGGACATCTTCATTTTCTTGTAACAAGGGTGCGCCCACGTGAACCACAAATTCCTTATGCATTTGCGTAAAAGCCTTTACTTCTTGCGCAAGAGCAAGATATTCACTGCCGGGTATGCTGTGCAAAGGCTGTATGGCCACATGCGTGTATTTCTCAAAGTACATTTTTTGCAAGGCCTTCAGCACGGAGTCACGTTTGACGCGCTCCTTTGCTAACCTTTGACGCAATAGTAATGAAGTAAAGGCCCAGCGTACATTCACTGCCGGGTAACGATTACGCACAACATCACTGAAGGACTGCAATGCATGCGTCCCCTGTGGATTGTTTGAACCAAATGCAACTAAAAGTATTCCCTCTTTCATGATGATAATTCTTTTAAATAGTTATATGTTTTTAAATATATTCTCAATCATGAATACACAACGTCTTGATAAGTTATTATACTGTTTTTCAAGCATATTACCACATATTTTTTTTGGTTATTTTTATACAAAACAGCAAGCTGACTGTACATAAAATATATTGACCTCTAATATTTAAATATATAATCTATAGCAAATGTTACGGAGGACGTTTATGACCAACCGAGCACTCATATTTGGCGGAAACACCGGACTTCTCGGGCGTGCCCTAGTACGCAATTTAACTGCTAACCAATGGCATGTAGCCTGTATTGGGCGAAGCGATGGCAATGTTTTAAACATTTCCTTTATGGAAAGCTGTATCCAAAAACATAAACCCACGCACATATTTAACACCTTAGCATACACACAAGTAGATGCTGCTGAGGATGACGAAAACACAGCTTTTGTGCTTAACAGAGCCTTCCCTGCAGGACTTGCTCAGCTCACCAAGAGTTACAACCTGCATCTTATTCACTACAGCACAGATTTTTGCTTCTCCGGTAAAGAGGACAAACCCTATACAGAAGAAAGCTCCACAGACCCACTGTCTGCATACGGGCGCAGTAAGCTTGCGGGCGAAGATGCCATACTCAACCTTGCTCCAGAGCACAGCTGCATATTGCGCACCGCTTGGCTTTTTGGCCCCGGTAAAGATAATTTTGTTTCAAAAATTTTGCAAAATCACGAGAAAGACCTTACCATTGTTGCCGATCAAATAGGCTCGCCCACATATACTGTTGACTTGGCGCATTGGAGCATGCTCTGTGCCACCAAAAAACTCACCGGCATCTATAACGCTGTTAACAGCGGACGTGCATCATGGTATGAATTAGCTTGCGAAGCTGTAGCTGTAGCTGAGCTTCCCAACCACATATGCCCCATTAACTCTGACCAATGGCCACAAAAAGCCGTTCGTCCGGCTTTTTCTGTGCTTGACAATTCAAAACTTGCCGAGGCACTTGGCATAAACCCAAGAGCATGGCCGCAAGCCTTACGCGAATATATTTTTAGTAATCACCTCAATAGAGATCTTTTCGGCGCATAGCACACCAAGACAACTAGGAAGGCAAAAGTGAAACATATGAACACCGCAAAGAATTTTATTTTTTTCATCTTGTTAGTTTGTATATATATTTTCCCAAGCACTGCCTCAAGCCTTCCCCGAAGCCTTGAGGAATTAAGTTCACTTTCAGGTCAACTGACCAATACCCAAGTAGCACATGGGGCCATATCCTCTTTTTACCGTCCTACTTTCGGACGCATGATGGACGCAGACCTAACCCTCAATGGTGCTGAACCTGTATTTATTGTTCTTTTTCCTGAAGGGGCGCGCATATATCCCCAGCGCATAATGGTTTGGCATCAAGTATCCAATGAGCTTTTTGGGCTCAATTCCTACGCTGTCACCTATTGCCCAATCACCGGAACCTTGGCAGCCTACAACAGCACCTTGGACGGAACTGCCTTATATTTTGATGTACAAGGAAGCCTTTATGGCGGTAATTCCGTGCTCATCGATCGCACCACAGGTTCCCTTTGGCTCCAAGGCATGGGTATAGCTTTTGAAGGGCCACTCACAGGGCGCGGGCTTGCTCAAATACCTGTTTTTTGGACAACATGGAGTGCAGCTAAAAAAGTTTTTACCGATGCTCCCGTGCTTAACTCCCCCTCAGGAAGTCGCAAAGTTTATGGCCGTGACCCTTACGGTAATTACCTAAAAAAAGATACATATTACGACAACGACATTCTCGTCTATCCCGTTCGCTACAAAGATTTACGCCTCCCATACAAAAATGAGGTTATCGGCCTCGAATTTCCTGAGTTTCGCCTTGCCATTGACACAGCCTATGTCAAAAAACAAGGCGCGGTGAATTTTTTTATAGCCGGCAATCCCATGCTGGCGGTACACGACGAAACACTTGACGTAGTACGCATTTACAACAGACAAGTATGGGAAAAACCATCACTTTTTGTATTACAATATGGAAAGCTCATCGACATAGAAACAAAAACTCTATGGGATATTGCCACCGGCAAAGCCATTGAGGGCAATATGAAGGATGCCTCCATGAAACAATACTTTGGTATCTATAGCATGTGGTTTAACTGGTTTAACTTAAACCCCGAAACAAATGTTATCCCGGGCCCCGGAGAAGTTTCCAAAGAAGTTTTACATCTTGATACATTAGATAAATCTAATACGCCTTAATATTCAATCTTTTTTCATACAATAATATTCTTGTGCTTTTTTGTAATAGCTGTTATTTTCTAAAAAAATACAAGTAACAAAAATATTAATTCTTCTACAATCTTCACAAATATATTTTTTGATATTTTGTGAAGCTTTTGTGCTTTATTTTTAAAAGATTATATGAAATATATTTCTTAAATAGGAGTGGCATCATTATGCAATTTGTGTTTAATAGGGCAGACTGCCAAAATCTTCGCAAATCCTTACGCAAGGAATGGCTGGAGACAAATAGCTTGGGGGGTTACGCATCAAGTTCTTTAGTATGCTGCAATACAAGAAAGTATCATGGCCTGCTTGCCGTTGAGTTAGAAAATCCTCCCGGAAGATTTGTTTTGCTCTCAACCCTTGAAGAATCTTTACTTGTTGGCGACAAAGAAGCGTGGTTTTCCTGCCGCAAGCACCCGGAAGTATATTTTCCCCGTGGGCATGAGTATCTACATGAGGTACGCCTTGACCCTTGTCCTACCTTCGTTTATCGCTATGGGGATGTTTACTTTAAACGTGAAATTATGATGCTGGATAAGCACAATATAACTATCGTTCGCTACAGCCTTACATGCGGAGAAAGTGACGATGCCTGCTCCACCATGCCGGGACGTGCTCGTTTGCGCATCAAACCTTTGTTGGCCTATCGCAATATGCATAAACTGTCAGCTTCTAATATTGACTTACAAGTCAAAACATGGCCGGCAAAGGATGGTTTTTCCGTAAGGCCTTACAATTCCCTACCTCCATTTTACATGCAGACCAATGGTACCTTCTCATTCCATCCGTCGCCTGACTGGTGCCAAAATGTAGAATATATGGTTGAAGCTGAGCGTGGTTTTTCAAACCACGAAGACCTTTTTCAACCGGGTGTTATGGATATTGAATTTGGACTTGGAAAAACAGTCATTATTTCATCAGCAACGGAAGATGTGCTGGAATCTCTTGGGCCACTTAATAAGCTTTGGGATGCCGAAATAAAAAAACGCAAGCCGCAAAAGTCCAAGGTTTCTGCCCTTGAAAGCCATTTACAACGTGAAGGTAAGCGTTTCCTTATTACAGATCCCTTGGGCGGAGAGGCAGTTGTTGCCGGCTACCATTGGTTTGGCGCATGGGGACGTGACACTTGTATTGCGCTTTCCGGACTTACCTTTGCCTCTGAGCGAGAAGAGCAAGGCATTGCCATCCTCAATCGCTTAGCCCAAGAAGCCAGTGAAGGGCGCATCCCCAATATGTTTTCCTCTGACAAAAATCATGCATACAACTGCATAGATGCTTCGCTTTGGTATGCATGGGCAGCACAAACAGCCTTTGACACCCTCGAAGACGGCCCCAAGCACTTGCGTAAAGATTGCTGGAAGTTTATCAAATCTGTCATCGAAAAATACTCGTCAAATGCAGTGGAGCATGTGTATTGCGATGAAGAAGGTTTCTTGCATGTCGGCTCAAAAGACACTCAATTGACATGGATGGATGCCAATGTGCATGGCAAGGCAGTGACACCACGGCATGGTTGCCCCGTTGAAATCAATGCGCTTTGGTATAACTTGCTTGCCTTTGCTCAGCAAGCTGCCAAGAAGTATGGTGAAAAATATCCGCATCCCCTGTGCCATCAGCGTTCGCTTGAAGCAATGCGCAAGGAATTTATACGCAGATTTTGGATAGAAAACATTCGTGGCAATTATCTTGCCGACAGTTGGCGTCCTGACGAAACAGACCTCAGCTTGCGTCCCAATCAGCTTTTTGCCGTTGGCCTACCCTTTGCCATTCTTGAAGAAGAATATTGGGGAGATGTGGTCGATACTTGCCGCAATGCCCTCCTAACTCCTTATGGAATGCGCACACTTGCTCCCAATGACTTGCGCTATGCAGCTCAGTGCGAAGGAAGCCCCGAAGAGCGTGATGGCGCTTATCACCAAGGTACTGTTTGGCCTTGGTTATTAGGCATTTATGGCGATGCACTTTTGCGAGCTGCTTGGGATACAGAAAATGCTGTGCAAGAACTGCTTAAGCACTTAACGCCTCTTTTGAGCACACATCTTTTTGATGCAGGCATTGGCTCAATTTCAGAAATCTTTAATGCAGACCCACCGCACACTGCCGGCGGTTGCGTTGCTCAAGC
>CAYJJP010000065.1:0-9418 GCA_964370525.1 uncultured Desulfovibrionaceae bacterium
CCCCAAAACCCCCCCCCCCCCCAAAAAATATCTTAAATTAGGATGCTGTGCTACCCTAACTCAAATTTATACTAAAAGAGCCATCTTCTTCCACTTCCAAGGCCACATGAGCGCTCGCTTCGCTCTTCTGCGTCATGCCCTCAAGCAAAGTTTGAGCAAGTTGAGGCAAGACATGTGCGGCCAAGATATGATCAATATTACGCGCTCCGGAATCAACCTCGGTGCAGCGTGCAACTATAGCATCCACCATAGCCTCAGAGTAAGTTAATATGCTGTCGTTATTAGACTTTAAGCGTTTAACGAGCGCATCCAGCTTCATTTTAGTGATACGTTTCAAAGCTTCTTCGCTAAGTTCTTGATAGGGAACAACAGTCATACGAGCCAAGAGCGCCGGTTTAAAGTACGCTGCCAACTCTTTGTGTATGCTGGAAATCAGCGTGGCATGGTCGCACACGCCTTGACGAGCTGCTTCGTGCAAAATGTCCGTGCCAAGATTGGACGTGAGCAATAAAACGGTACTTGAAAAAGATACTTTTTTACCTTCAGCGTCCGTAAGTTCTCCCTTATCAAACACTTGATAGAAAAGATTAAGCACATCAGGATGAGCTTTTTCCACTTCATCCAAAAGAATAACGCTGTAGGGCTTGCGGCGCACAGCTTCAGTCAAAAGGCCGCCTTCGCCGTAACCTACATAACCCGGAGGCGAACCAATCAGGCGGGAAACGGTATGTCTTTCTTGGAATTCACTCATATTGATGGTTATGGCATTTTCTTCACTGCCAAAGAGCACATCAGCAAGCGTTAGGCCGGTTTCTGTTTTACCAACACCGGACGGCCCCACCAAGAGGAAAACGCCAAGCGGTGCGCCATGCGCTCTCAAACCGGCCTTACCGGCTTTGATAACTTGGGTAACGGATGCTAAGGCAGCATCTTGCCCCTTAACCCGCTCAAGTAAATGGTCGCCAAGTTCAGCCACAAGCGACGCTTCTTCACGCGCCACCTTCCCCACAGGCACACCGGTCCAATCTGAAATAACTTGCGCCACCACGTCAGGCGTCACAGCTACGCTGAGTAGTCCGTCATCACCCTGTACTTTTGTAAAAACTTCACGCGCTTCGTCGAGTTTAGCCTTGCAGCTTTCCAAGTAATCTTCCGGACTTAAAGTTTCTTCGGTTGCGACAGTGTCTTCAGCTACTGCTTCTTCAGTAATTTCTTCTTCAGTAGTTTCGCATGCAGCAGCGTCAAGAGCTACTTTTTGTAAACGCACTGCTTCAAGTGCATTGATATACTCCTCACGAGCAGCAATAAATGCAAGCGCCGCATCATGCTCAGTTTTCCAGCGTGTTCTCAATTGTTCTGCTGCTTCTTGCAACTCTGTAATTTCGCTGTTCAAAACCTCAATTCTCGCTACCGCCTCCTTCTTGCTCACACCGCTGGTGGTAATATCACGCTCAAGCGCTGATAGTTCACGTTCGTGTACTGCAATTTTGCGTTCGGTATCCTCAAGCTCTGCCGGACGTACAGACAAACTCATCTTTACCTTGGCGCAAGCGGTGTCAAGAACATCGATGGCTTTGTCCGGAAGGTAACGACCAAGGATGAAGCGGTGTGAAAAGTCAACTGCCCCAAACAAAGCGTCATCTTGTACAAGCACATTATGCGAATGTTCATAACTTGCACGAATGCCACGCAATATTAAAAGCGCTGAATCAACATCGGGTTCATTTAAAGGAATAAGCTGAAAGCGACGTGCAAGGGCAGGATCTTTTTCAAAATATTTTTTGTATTCTTTCCAAGTGGTGGCAGCGCATGTACGCAATTCACCGCGCGCAAGAGCAGGTTTCAGCAGGTTTGCAGCATCAGAGCCGCCTGCTTGCCCTCCGGCGCCTACCAGCATATGCGCTTCGTCAATGAATAAAATAATGGGAGTGGGACTGGCTTTTACTTCATCAATGACACCTTTTAGGCGGCGTTCAAACTCACCCTTCATGCTGGCACCGGCTTCAAGCAAACCCATATCAAGGGAGAGCAAGCTCACACCGATAAGGCTTTCGGGGCAATCTTCTTCCACAATTCTCTTGGCAAGACCTTCAATTACAGCAGTTTTACCAACGCCGGGCTCGCCCACCAAGATGGGATTATTTTTGCGCCTACGTGCAAGCACCGTCAAAATACTACGAATTTCACCGTCACGCCCAAACACCGTATCAATTTTGCCGGCGCGCGCCTTGGCAGTAAAATCCTCGCAAAATTGCGCTATAAAGCCTTGATTTCCGGAAGCAGCTTGTACCTTTTCTGTGGTACCGTCTTCATTTTGCAGCGCAGCATTTTCTACAGATTCTTCCACCAAGGAAAGGAAGCCATTGCTGGCTTCTTGGCGATTTATCTTGCTTAAATCAGTGGTATGACCGCTTTGAGCATAATAAGCTGGCCTTTTTGCATAGGCAAGAGCAACACCGCCTGAACGGATGGCAAACTGTTGTAAATCCACGGAAGATATAAGCCAAGCCGATTCAAGCAATTCTATAAGCACCGGTGAAAAGCTTGGTCTTGCAGAATTACCTACTTTAAATGCATCCAGCGCGCGAGTAAGCTCACGTAAAGCAGTTGATCTGTCAATGCCATAGCGCTCTGCCAAAATGGCTACGTCAGACTTAGAATCTTCGAAGCATTTCAACAAAAAATGCTCTACGGATACTTCATAATGCGTTCTGTCCACCGCAAGAGCAGCAGCCCCGTACAAAGCTTGTGTCGTAAAATGATTGCACTTTTCAATTAAGCGCTTTATATCCACTCCAGTCATATACTCTCCCTAACAGTTTATTGAAAAAGCCGTTTCTACTGCTCTATCATTTGCGCAAGGCTGATAAATAACATTTACACAAAAATCTATTCCCACAAAAAAAAAGGGGAATCGAGAGCCAAGCTAAATGCCATGCCCCCAATTCCCCATAAGATTACTTTAGAAAATTAAGCTTTCCAATCATCTGCATATTCAATGTTACCGTCGTTGTATGTCCAAGTAATTTTGGAATATGTAAAGGAAATTTCTTCCATATCATGGTAAGGCTTATTGTCAGGCACAAAAGTAGTTGGTGTATACTCACGAATACCTACTACAATTGCATCTTCAAGTTTAATGGTGAAATATTTTTCTTCGGTTCCGTCAGCTTTAATGCGATATTGATCAAAAACAACTTCGCTTTGTTCACCTGTGCAGCAAGCTTTAAAAAGCTTTGGGCTAGCAACATCTTTATGTTTTGTAAAAGTGATAGGATGATGGATACGTTGACCAGTTGGCAAACCGGTGTGAGTATCTTTTGGAATCTCTACACTATGCTCAACGCCGTATACAAGGATTTTGTCTTTCTTGTCGCCGCCTTGAGGGCAATCTCCTTTAATATCTCCTTGACTTTTGCCGTTTACGGACAAATACGCTGTTAAAGCCATGCTAATCTCCTAAGTTAAAGGTTTATACTGGAAAATGAAACTCTTGATTATTTTTTCTCTAATTTACCAACCAACGACAAAGTAAAGCTGGATCCCATATATTTAAAGTGGGGTCTTGCCTTAATAGAAACTGAATACCAACCCGGATCACCGGGTACAGGGCTTACTTCAACACTGGCTTGACGCAATGGACGTTTACTGCGAGTGCTTGGATCTGGGCTATCCATTTCCGTTACATATTGACTAAGCCATGTATTAAGCTGCTTTTCAATATCACCACGCTCTTTCCAAGTTCCAATATTTTCTCTTTGCAAAACTTTTATATAGTGCGCAAGCCTGTTCATAATCATCATATACGGCAATTGCGTTGAGAGGCGATAATTTGTTTCGGCCTCCTTACCCTCAGGTGTATTGGGGAAGATCTTGGGAGCTTGGCAAGATTGAGCAGAGAAGAAAGCCGCATTATCAGAGCCTTTGCGCATGGTTAAGCCAATAAATCCTTCTTCGGCAAGCTCAAACTCACGACGCTCGGAAAGAAGAACTTGGGTTGGAATTTTGGCCTTAGTTTGGCCCATATCTTCATAAGTATATACGGGAAGATCTTCAACAGCACCGCCCCCTTGAGGGCCTATGATATTGGTGCACCAGCGATATTTGGCATAAGAATCCGTTAAGCGAGCTGCCATAGCAAAGGCTGCATTGCCCCAGCAAAAATCATCGGAATGACCGGCGTCCTCTTTGAAGTCAAATGTTTTGGTAGGCACTGTGTCTTGACCAAAGGGCAAACGCAATAAGAAACGTGGCAAAGTCAAACCTACGGAGCGAGCATCATCAGACTGACGGAATGAACGCCACTTTGCGTACTGTGCGCCTTCGAATATGCCGTGGATATCCTTCAAATTGGACATATCTTCCCAAGTTTCAAGGCCAAAGAATTTTTTGTCGGCAGCAGCAATAAATGGAGCATGAGCCATGGTGGACACTGAAGCAACATACTGTAAAAGCTTCATGTCTTGAGGGCCGGGTCCAAAATCATAATCGGCAATTATTGCGCCGACCGGCTCGCCACCAAATTGGCCAAACTCTGCTGTATATACTTGTTTGTAAAGTCCGGAACGTACAACTTCCGGTGAGTCTTCAAAGTCGTCGAGCAAATCTTCTTTGGAAACATTGATTATTTCAATCTTGTTGTTTTCACGGAAATCTGTTTTATCTACCAAATATTTCAATGAACGCCAAGAGGATTCAAGCTTTTGAAATTTTTCATTATGCATAATAGCATTAACCATGGAAGATAACTTCTTATCAACTTCAGCCACCATTTCATCCACCATCAAGGCAGAGATTTTGGCTTCAGGTTTTAATACAACAATTTCTTTCAAAAAAGCTTGTAATCCGGCTTTTGTAGCAGAGTAGCCTTCATCTTCAGGGTTCATCTTTGACGTTTCAATAATTTCATCTAAAAGATTAAATGTGGTTGCAACGCCTGCCCCGCCTTGCCCATCTCTTTCTTCTTGAGACATGAACTCACTCCTCAATATAAAAATTCAATAATTTATCAATACAACAATATTTTCAAGCGAAGATTATTCGTCGTCTATGCCCAAGGCTTCCAAGAGTTGCTTACGACTGGCATCATCCTTTACGGTTTCTTGAAGTTTTTTACGGAAATCAGGAATATTCGCTAAAGGTCCCTTCAAGGCTTTCAATGATTCGCGAAGCCTTAACAGCTCTGCAAGCTCAGGAACTTGGGTTGCTATGGAATCCGGCTCAAAATCTTTCATGGAGTCAAAAGCCAAAGAAACCGGCACCGTTGCATCTTCGTCATCCGAAAGGGTATTTTTTACAACAAAGTCCAATTTAACTTCTTGCGCTTTCAAAACGTCATTAAAATTGTCTTTATTTACTGAAGTAGGCGCCCGGTCTTCCACAGCTCTATCGTCAGGGCGATGCGTAAAATCTCCCAAAATAGTAAGCTTTAAAGGCAATTCAACATCTGACTGAACATCGCCGGTAGTTGACTTATAAACAATATTAACGCGCTCCTTTGGCGCAACTGAACCTTCTTTAGACATAGACCCCCCATTAGAAAGCTATATGTTAAAAGTTAAAAATCAAACCATTAAGACCCTTGGCAAAAAAGCAAATACCTTTCAAAAGCTTGACTATACTAAAAGCTGGCTATACATAGTTTTAAATCAAAACTAACCAAGCGTAAGAACACCTGTTTGACTCGGAGCAATGCACACCCCGGGGCAGTTAGGCATAACACCCATACAATTTTGGCCTGTTACGCTAGTGAGCCTCTGTAAGGGCGCACCTCCAACATTTATAGTAAAACATCCTACATTGTAGCTTGTTTGTCCGCCAACTATACCCGAGGCAACACCCATAAGCGCGCCAGCCTGATCCCCAACGCTCACCATTCCTTTTGAGGCCATGTTAATACATGGCGTACAAGCAAAAAGAACATTTGGAACCACAGGTGCCGTTGCGGAAGACTGTGCCATATTAGGGTACGGAACAGGCACAGGAGGTACAGCCGGTGTTGTGCAAACATCCGGAAATCCTAAACTCATTCCCGGTCCCATTGTTAATCCAAACATCTTCACACCTCTTTTTTTTTAATATACTTCCATCTTCTTTTGATATAAACTTGCATTTCTACTAAGTCAAGCTAAAAAGAGAATTTTGGGTTACTACTTTACTGGTATCATGTTAACAAGAGTAACACTTTTATTGATTCAAAACTTTCATCTACAGGAGAAAGCATGAGTTACGATGACAATACTTTCAAATTATTAGGCGCAGCTCCCGTGCCCGGGGATACGCCCGCCGGCGATGATGCTCGCTATGAAAATGAATATACCACAGTTTTAGAAGAAATTGAAAAAATGAGTTTTTCATCGGAGGGCAGTGAAACTTCATGGCGCAATATTGAAAAAAACGCTACGATTATTTTATCGCAAAAGTCCAAAGACCTACAAATATGCACACAACTTGCGGTTGCCTTGTGTCACAATAAAGGACTATTGGGATTTTTCAACGGCATGCAGGTTATCATAAGCTTTATGGAAAATTTTTGGGAAATCGGCTGGCCAAGCCTAAAACGCATGCGCGGCAGGATAAATGCCATATCTTGGTGGCAAGAAAGCACCCAAAAATTTTTGCAGGAACTACTGGACAAAGAAATATGTCCGGAAAATACCGTCAACTTTGAAACACAAATGCTCTTGCTTGACACCATCACAGAGCTAGATAATCTTTTTGGCGAAAATGCGCCGGATGTAAGCTCACTGCGTCCACTAAAAGCACTCATAGAACGATTAAATATTGAAGCACCGCCTGTGACTCAAGAGGCTGCCATTGAGGAAGTAGCACAAGAAAAAAGCGAAGAACAAGCCGACATTCATGCCGAAGCACCAGACAATACACAAGATAATGTAGCAGAAGTTGAACAAATTACCACAAATGTACGTTCACAAGAAGCGGCCGATTCAAAACAAGAAAAGACACAAAAAGAGGACAAGAAAAAGGCAGCAGAACAAAAAATAACACAAATTGAAATGGATAACGACGACGATGATGATGCCGATGATGACGTGGGACATACTGAATACGCAGAACAAGCCGGGCAAAATGAGCTTAACACTGACAATGCAGCTGATATATTAAAGAAAGTTCAAACACTGCAAAATTTATTTAATGAGAACAAGGAACTTGTGGCTTTGCGCCAGCAACACACCACAAGTATGCTCGCCTACGCATCAAAATTATCAAAGCTTGCGCCGGAGCTTCCTCTATCTTGGCAACTTTCGCGCCGAGCTCTCTTTCACCATATTTTAAATCTCCCCCCATTTAACGAGCAAGAATCGAACGAAAAAATAAAAAAAACATATATCCCTCTGCCCGATATTGATGCCCACACCAGAGCCATTGACATGCTTAAAAAATCCCCCGGCCAAGAGAGCTTGATATCCAGCGCCATTTCGCTGGAGAACATCTTTCTCTCTTCACCGCTTTTTTTGGATGTACAAAAAACAATCCATACAACACTTGTGACACTTGGAGCAGACTTTAACGCTGCCGCAAACACTGTTCACTTTGAATGCGCTATGTTTTTCCAAAGAATGCAAGGCCTTGAACAATACGCTTTTGACGATGGAACCCCCTTTATTGCACCGGAAACATTAAACTGGCTCAAGGCAGGCATGAGTCAGCAAAAAAACTCATCTGCACCCAAAATCAACCTTCAACACAGCGAATCTTCTTCACTCAACAAAACTCTTGACAAAGCACAAAAATTCATGCTAAATGATGAAATCAGTGAAGCCATTAGCCTTCTTGATACACAGAAAAACGCATCTGTTGCCAACAATACGCGGGTCTGCGTGTATCAAATACAATTTTTGTGTCAGGCAGGAAAAATAGACACTGCGAGATGCCTCGCAACGTCTGTACTCAAAGTCGTTAACAAGCACAAGCTCGATCAATTTGACCCTGACTTGGCGCTGTTTTGTCTTTCCGCTGTGCATGATGCTTATAGCTTGAATAAAGCAAAGCATGAAAAAGACTTGCCTAAACTATGTCAGCGCATAGCGTGGCTTTCTCCTACTGCACTTTTAAATTAACGTAGTTGCAACATGTCAGGACAACCACTATTTGATATTGTAACAAGCTCAGACAGTCCTAAGAATACTGAAGAACGTGGGACTTACACAATTAATGAGCAGATTCTCAAAGAATTCTTTCCCACCGTACCCGTGTGCGACTTACAAAAACTGGGAAAGGACTTGCAGGCGTTTTTTCGTGTAAACAAACACATAAATGCTGTCATTTCTCCAGCGCTTATGGATTATCTCATTGCAGAAATAGATGAACTGCTTTCTAGGCAAATCAATGCTATTATTCAAGCTGAGCCTGTAAAAAACATCGAAAAAGCATGGCGAAACTTGCATTTTCTTGTTAATCGTGTAGATTTTACGCAAAATATTTTCGTTGAATTTATTTCTGTATCCAAAAGCGACTTATTGGATGATTTTCAAGACGTGCCGTCCATTCTTAAATCCGGTTTGTACCACCATGTATATACCTCAGAATTTGGGCAGTATGGCGGTTCGCCGGTGGCTGCAATTATTGCTGACTATGACATTACCCACTCACAAAATGACTTGCAACTGCTGCAATACGTATCCTCAGTGGCGGCCATGGCACACGCGCCCTTTTTTGCCGCAGCCGGCGTTGAATTTTTTGACATAAAGTCATGGAGTGAGTTTTCCAATATCATGGACATAAAAAGCCTTTTTGAAATGCCACGCTACACTAAATGGAACAGCTTTCGCGAAAATCAAAACGCACGTTATATTGGCCTTACACTCCCCGGCTTTCTCTTGCGTTTGCCATATCACGAAAGGCGCACACAACTAACCACAAGCTTTGACTTCACAGAAGACGTAAGCAAAGAAGAAAATTATTGCTGGGGTAATTCTGCCTTTGCCCTAGCAGCTCTTTTGGCGGATAGCTTTGCCAAGTATCGTTGGTGCGTCAACATTATCGGCCCTGAGGGCGGCGGGACGCTCAATTCTCTTTTATGCAGCGAACACGAAGCCTTACAAGGATTACAGCAAAAGGTAGCCACACGTTGCCTTATTACGGAAAAGCGAGAATTTGAACTTGCAAGCCTTGGCTTCATCCCCATGTGCTTGCATAAAAATCCCAATGAGGCTGTGTTCTTTTCCGCCAATTCCGTCTTAAAAACTAAGCAGTTTCCCAAAACGCAAGAAGGGGCTGCCGCAGAAATCAGCTTTAAGCTTTCTACTCAATTTCCTTATATGATGCTTATAAATAGACTTGCGCACTACATTAAGGTATTACAAAGAGAAAACACCGGTCTATGGCGTGAACGCCAAGACCTTAGTCGAGAGCTAAATAACTGGATTAATCAATATGTCACCGCCATGGACACGCC
>CAYJJP010000066.1:0-9386 GCA_964370525.1 uncultured Desulfovibrionaceae bacterium
CACTTCTATAGGTTTCTGCCAAAAGAATGGGCGAAGTTGTATTGGAGCCGGCAACAAGGTCATATAAAGAATTGCCCACATATTGACTTTTGCCTGTGCCGGGAGGACCTGTAATAAGCGTTATCTTATTGCTGAGGAGGGAAGCTGATGCGTGGCGTTGTTCTGCATTCAGAGCGATAACTTCCGGAACAATTCCCTCATGTGTTAATAGCGTATTCGTAAGTATTACAGCGTCATCTTGCCTGAATATTGGCGCAAGTGCCGTTCTATCCAGAAAAAAATCTGGCATGTTTTCTATGTGTTTTAATTCCTTACACAACCGTGCTGTATACCTTATTCGCTTTGCAAGCATTAAAACCGCACGATTATAAATGCCAGTCTTAAATGGTTCAACCAGAGGCTTTTTAGGTATGGCATTACTTTGAAGTTTTTCACAATGCAATCTTGGTAGAAAAGTATGTAAAATAGACAATAAAGCGTCCATGCTGATGACTTCTTGCGAAAAAGCTTGCTCTGTATCTGCAAGAGTCTGCACCATGCCGCAAGCAGAAAGAAAAGCCTTTTGTTCATCCTTGTTTTTAAAAGTATCGTTGAACCATCGATAATTAATTTCCGCTATAGGATTTTCAATGTACAAATGAAGCGTGTTGCCTGACAATGTGTATTCAACGGGAAAATGAAAAATGGGTTGAATAACAGATATGGGAGGCTCATTTTCCTTAGCGACATGTAGAGCAAATATGGGAAATCCAAGAACCAAAGCATCTTCACTTTGCGGCGGCGGCAAGCTGGCAATGAAAGGCGCAATTTCTGCATTGAGTGTAATACTATGTCTCCACGGTCTATGTGGATGCGGTAAAAGACTTCCGAAACTTTCTAAAAATAAAAATCTTTGGTTGAGTTGGTTTTGATAGGCTGAAGCATCCGCACCTTCTTCGGCACGCAAACAACGCCTGTAATATTGCAGGAGTTTTCTAAAAATCGCCCAAGGACTTCCGTCTTTAGACTTTACTGGCGAAGAAGAAATGAGTATGAAAGGCGATAATTCTGGAGATTTGAGGATTTCCTGCGTATCTGGTGACAGGTTTGGGAGAGAAACAATGGAATGTGTATTTGCTAAGGACGTAAAAGCTGACTGTATAGCGTGCCATTTGCCTGCCGAAAATTTTACTTCTTGCTTCTCATGTAGCTCATTTAATGCTTTAATCACTTCAAGGAGAGAAATCTTTATTCCTTGCTTTCGGCACAGAGAGAGAACCGCTTGAGAGCTGATAGGTCGTTTAGAGGAATAAAGTACATCTTGCACAACTTGTGCGCTCGCCGGTGTAATGGACATGGACGCTTCCCCTAATTTATACAACAGTTTAAAAGTTTAATTCTGTAATATTTATGAAGACACCATATTTTCCTAAAATTTTTAAATTTACTTTACTTATATCTATCCTAATATTTGAAAATGAATTGTCAAGCTAAAATAGCCTGTACATCACAAAAATTTTCTACATATTGAAAAATTTGAGAAAAATCACTACATCTAAGAATGAAATCTGGCTTGAACCACATCGCTTACCTTTGCAGGAACAATGGTCATCCCGATGGGGCAAAGAGTAAGAGCTGCAAGCTTTAGATGCTGCCACGCAAAGGGAATTCCAATAATAGTAATTGCACAAGCCACCGCTGCCACCACATGCCCTATGGCAATCCAAAGCCCTGCAAGTAAAAACCAAATAACATTACCTATTAAGCCCAGAGAGCCCGTCCCAACATCTTGCTTTCCGGTAAGTACGTCCCTGCGAATTGCCACTTTACCAAAAGGAAGAAAAGCAAATTGCCCGATGACAAAACAAGCTTTGCCCCAAGGTATTCCAATAATAGATATAAATGCGAGAACACCAAAAAACCACCACAATAATCCCGTAAGAATGCCACCCAATAAAAACCATAACACATTGCCAAGACAACTCATGTTTACCTCATTATCATAAATAATTATTTACAAAATTACTACTTTCCCTGCATTAACTTCGCCGTCACCGTCATTAAATCAAGCAAAGCCTCTTGCCCTTCCTCTTCGGAGAGGGGGCAGGGGCTTCAAAACATCTGAAATCTGTTTAGCAAATTCATCGGGTATGTCTGTTTCTCTTGTGAACAGAAAGGCAACCGAGCATTGTAAATTGTCGGCAATATACTGCAATCGACTCATTTTGGGTGCAATACGTCCCTTTTTCATGCGTACCATGGCATCCACAGTGATTCCAAGACGTGCGGCAAGGTCTTTTTGGCTTATGCCAAGCCTCTTGCGCTGTGCGGTTATATTTTCACCAACAATTGTTGTGATGTTTTTTTCTGATCTTTCTGACATGGCGCACTCACTTTTTTGCCATTAGTTTACGTGAGTATGTGCCTTGCCTCAATAGGACTAATAATCTTATTATTGACCTAACAATACAAGTTTCGTATAGTTCCATATGCTCAATTGTAACTGTCATCTCGTGTAACTTTGAGCATAAAAAAAATTAAAAATATTTCTCAACATTCCGTGTTTTGGAAGGTCATTGGTGTAGTGTACTTTTCTTGCTTACATTCAAGTTGGAAAGATTGTTCGGGGTCGTTGCAAAAAATATTTGAACAGCTAGAAAAACTATATCGTTCAATGATTGCAAGCGATAAACAGAATAGCTATAAATTTTATTGTGTATTATGCTTGACAGTCTGCCGAAAAATATTTATGGAGTGACAGTTTTTGAATGCTTTTGTCAATTACTCGTCATATATAGAAAAGCACAAAAACACAGATAGTTACAATTAACTACCTTGGAATTTATCATGCCCATTAAAAAAGATGTCGATGCCAGTGCCGGTGAAAAATTACTTCGCAAAAAGCCTGATAGTAAGGATTTTGTACCCACTGCTCAACAACGTGCTCATTGCTTAAGCTCTCAATATGTTTGAGTATAAGCAGACCAACCATAAGTCGAATGGGCTTTGCGGGACGTCCTTTTTTTGCATATAAAGGCAGTAGCGCTTGCTCCAGCTCTTGCCACGGAATAAGTTTTGCTAACTGCATCAATGGCAAACCTGGGTTGATCATTTTCATCAGATTCGGTCTGAGTAAATGCAGCTACTGACCTTGACTTGATAATTTTCCGACCATTTTACCCTCACGCAATTTCGAGCAGTTTTTTTAGCATTTCTTACAATGGATTAGTCGTTTTACTTTATAATAAACTGAAAAAAGTCAATTAATTTTAAGCATACATTTGTTTTTCAGGGTCAACTATCTAATCAAGGTTAAAGACTTTATGAGACGTCAATAGTTCTTTAAAGGAGTTTTCATCCATAGGTTCTGCAAAATAATAGCCTTGCGCGTAATCGCTTTTAATTTCTTTTAGCCATACAGCTTGTTCTTTTATTTCAACTCCTTCTGCTACAACCATCATATTAAGCTCTTTTGCCATTGTGATAACATTTTTGACAATAACTTTACTTTTTTCCTCTTTACCTTGCAAATCAAAAAAAGCTTTGTCTAGCTTTAAAACATGTGCATCAATTGCACTTAATCTATTCAATGAAGATACTCCGGCTCCAAAGTCATCAATAGAAACACCAAAACCACACTCTTTAAGTTCTTGAACTATGAACAAAAAAAGCTTTGTATTTGATTCGATTGCACTTTCCGTTATTTCAAATTCAATTTTTTTAGGGTCAATATCATAAGCATAAATTATCTCAGCAATACGAGCTATAAGATCTTCACTTAAAACAGAGTGAGCAGATAAGTTTACAGAAATTGTCGGAACTTCCATTGTTTTTTCATTTTCTACCAGAAATCTGCATACTTCTTCCAATACATACAAGTCCAAGGAAAGAATAAAGCCATTTTGTTCAAAAACAGGGATAAATTCATCCGGAAAAATTGTACGTCCTTCTTTTGGGAACCATCGAACAAGGGCTTCTGCGCCACCAACTTTCAGAGTATTGAAGTCAATTTTGGGTTGATATACAACAGAAAATTCACGATTGTTTAAGGCTTCTTTCATGCGATAGGTGACGCTGAGCTTATTCTCGTAATATTTTCGCATACTCTCGTCAAAAGTTATGAAAGTTGTTTTATGTTCATTTTTACCTTGTGTACGCGCATTTTCAGCTTTTCCTAAGTATGAATTTGCACTTTCATTGAGATCATTTATTGTTACCAACCCGAACGACAATGAAAGATTGTACTTTTCACCTACCACTTCTTGAATTTTTGGTAAGATAAAATTGTTAAACACATAATGCATTTCTCCACCTTCTCCGACTTTCCTGAATATCAAGAAGTGATCACCCGTTTTTCGACATAAAAGAGCGTCAGTTTCTTTGAAAGCCATTTGCAAGGCGCTTGCAACATTTTGTATAACTTGTGTTCCTTGGTCATCACCAAAATGGATATTGATTGTTTTGAACATATCAATATCAAATGAGATAAGTTCATAAGTGCTGTTTGGTGCAGATTTTACACTTTCCGTTGCTACTTCAGTAAATTTATACAAAGACATCAGCGAAGTGCGAGAATCTGTATCGTGAGCGCGTTGAATATCATTCTTTCTTTTTCTTTGCATGAAAAAAGCTAAGAAAAAAATGAAAGATAGCAACACAAAAGTAAACAAAGCAACATTATACCAGTTTTCTATAATTAAATCTTGCAATTTCTGTTCGTAGAAATGGTTTGCTTCATTTTGAATAAGAATTTCATCATATTCTCTTTGTGAAATATTATCAAGCATGATATTGAAAATAGGAACATATTCCTTTGCAATGGCATTTGCTATATTTAGATGAATATCTAAGTTAAAATCTGCAGCAAAAGTGAAGGAATCATCTTTACCAAAATATGTATTTACAAAACCTAAAGAAAATTGTGTAAAAACGATTAAATCAACCTCATTTGCTTTATAAGCATCAAGAAGGCTGTAGAAGTTTTGAAAATATTCAAATGAATTTTCTTCTGATTTTTCCATAAATGCATCAAAATTTGTATGGAGGTAGCTTAATGCGCCTATTTTAGGAGAGGATTTTCTTATTTCTTCAGTGCTAATTTTGCCTGATATTTTTTCTTTTGGAACCATTGCAAGTATAGGTAATTTTATATAGCACTCGCTGGGAGTGAAATGCTTTCTATAATAAGAGCTGTCACCAACAACAGAAAGTGCTATATCACAAGTTTCAAGCACATGTTTAGGATCAAGATGAGAATAAGGAAGATATTCCACTTTAAATTCGTACATTTGTGCAAGTTTATTAATGACATCTATAAGAACACCGTCTGCCTTGCCTTGAGAGTCAGTGTAAGTAAGGGGCTTTGCTATTTCATTATACGCAACTTTTAATGTTTTTTTACGTAAAATTTGTAATTCGGATTGAGTTAAGCTTCTATGGAAAGTATGATAAGCGGCTCCCATATATTTTTCACTTAACAGCTCAAAGAAATTACCTTCCGTTGTGATTATTTCATAAATCACCTTATCAAGTTTATTCATCATTTCTTCTTTATCGGGAAGAGAAATTAAATACGTATAACGCTTGTCAAAATTAATTACATTATTATAATTGCCCATATCGAAGTCAGACGAATAGGCAAGGTAATAGTCCGCTTTAAGCTTTTTGTAGTTATGGAACTCACCGATCACATATTTTACAGAAATATTATTTTCTGCAGCATATTTTTCCATGGTTGCATTGGCGATATTATATTTATAAGTGGCAATAGTTTTTCCATCAATGTCAGCAGGATTGTCATACACCCTGTTTTTTTTTGTAGGAGCTATTAAGCTTGTCTGAACAGCATTTAAAGGTGTTTTGAGGTAAAGGTACTTTGCTGCACGTTCGGGAGTATGGAAATAAAAACCTATAATATCAACTTCGCCCTTTTCCAAGGCTTCAAAAATATCGCCGTCAATTTTTACAAATTCGAAGCTAAGATCACTTATTTCCTCAACTTTTTTTAGAATTTCGTAGCCATATCCTTCTTTTCCAACTTTAGTGATGTCAATCACTAAATCGTCGTACGGAATATAGCCGACTCGTATTTTTTTATTCTGTTCATTGGCAAAAAGAGTTGAGTGAATGAAAAGGGTTAACACGAAAACGAGGGATACAATAAGTGAGTGCAAGATATTTTTTTTCATAATTACACCTGAACCTAAATTAGATGTTCTATAATCGAAAACCTTTATTTAATTGGCAATTTTCATTTTAGACTTCACTAAAATTAATGTCAAGGTACTTCTTTATAACTTTTTGTGGTTATCGCCAGATTGTTTGCTAATGAACTCTTTCAAGGTATGGTATAATATAAGACTTATATTCAAGTTGAAAGTGCAACTTTTTATGCTTTGTCTTATATCCTCATTTTGTGTCAGCGTATAATCATGTCACTCAATAATTTTCAAACACATATTACCCCCTTGAACAAACACAAACAACCAAAGCTCTGCCTGTTTTCAGGTGGGGCTTTTCTTTCGTCAAAATCAAAACAGGAGGAAATATGCAACAATATCAATCAGAAAACGTCAATGAACTTGCCAAGGCTTTGCCAATATTTGTGTAATCTGCAGCGGAATTTACAGCCTGCTATCAAGGACTCAACCAATCCCTTTGTGAAGAATCGCTATGCGTCCTTGAATTCCGTTATGGAGGTATGCAAAGAGCCATTGCTTGCACATGGCATCTGGCTTTGTCAGTATCCCGTGCAAGTGGAAAATGAAACAAGTACGGGATCTTGCCTAGGGCTTATGACCAAGTTAACGCACGCTGAATCAGGCCAATGGCAATCGTCCCTAGCCGTCATTCCTTTGTTATCTTATAGATATTTGGGCTGATCCGCAAGGCATGGGTTCGGCTATCACCTACGCAAGGCGCTATGCGCTGTCAGCCATGCTTGGCATTGTCACCGAAGATGATGATGCTGAAAGTGCAAAATTGTCCCCAAAAAGAGCCTCGCCAGCGAAACAGCTCAAAAACACACCTATAGCGCAAGATAGCCCTCAAGGCTACGCCCAAGTCGGAAATA
Source organism: uncultured Desulfovibrionaceae bacterium (assembly GCA_964370525.1). GTDB lineage: Bacteria > Desulfobacterota > Desulfovibrionia > Desulfovibrionales > Desulfovibrionaceae > CAYJAD01. The sequence continues at coordinate 7,052 of CAYJJP010000066.1, forward strand.
GTAAAACACCCACCTCAAATCAAGCGTCACAACACAATGTTTTTGAACACTTACCACGCATTGACGGTATAACCTACCAAGAGGGTGCAACGAAAGATGGACGCATTTACATTGTCGCAACTGGCAACACTCAAGCGAAGAAAGAGCTTCTTAAAGGTGCTGGTTTTCAATGGAACCCACAAAACAAGGCGTGGTGGCGTTACGCTGATATTGCGTAAATCGTAGACACAAACCCAACACAAAAGGTCGTCCTCCCCAATCAATGGGGCGGGGCGGCCTTTTCATTTATGGAGAAAATCATGACACAAGAACACATTACAGAAAAAGCCCAAAATCTACTGGCTTGCATTCAGTACGGTTTGCAGTTGCACGACGCACAGAGCACAGCCGCACGACCACAAGATAACGCAAAGCTGCGACCGCTCACAATACATTGGACTCTCAGACATTGGGCGTGCCAAAATTTTTCGTAATCTGTCCAAGAGCAGCCCTGTGCAATAAGGTACTGGCTAAGCCTCAAGCAACATTACAAAAATTGCTCACGCTGCAACGTGGGCACTGGCTTGAGCATGGCATAGGTCAAGCAATAAATGCGCAAGGTATTCATTCTTTTCCTCAATTGGAACTAGCGTTTACGCACAACAATGTTCCCATCAAAGCGTATTTTGATGCAAACTTGGAAAAAAATGGGTGAAGCGTGAGGCGAGAACAAGGAAAAGTACATTTTTGCGAAAGGAGTGTACGTTGTTGGTACTCGACTTGAGAAAAAATGTACTTTGACGTAGTAATCGACCACGATGCACTTATTTTTGGCAAGTTTTTGTGCTAGCATGGAAAAAACCGCATGACCTGCCATCCGCATTTTAGAACTGAAAAGCACAGCTAACTTACCGGAAACCCTATACACTGCATACGAAATGCAATTATACGGGCAAGCCTCATTCATAGCGCACTTTTGGAATGAACCTGCATTCACCTTGCGCAATGCTAACGGTGCGATTTTGCATAGCAATCTCACCATGCCAAATTTATGCAAAGCCCAATTTAACCTTAACCTACCCACTGATGCTAGCCGGCTTGACATCGAAGCTTGGGTACTGTGCGTATCCATGCAAGATGCTAAGCCTTTCGGTCCATACACACCCCATTCTTCCATGCAAAACCTTTGCCTCACAAAAGCTGAGGAGCTGTGGGAATGCAAAACAGAATTTGAAGCAGGTGAGCTTGATGTAAATTCTGTTAACTATGCTAGCGGCCTCCATGCTCTATGTGCCTACTGCGATTGGAACAGCGACTGCCCAAAGTTTCATGATGGCTTGTACCGTCCTGATTGGGATTCTGAGTTTCAAAAACTTGCTACGCTGAAAGAAGAACGTGACACGTTGGAAGAAAGAATTGCTCAAATAGAACAAAGTATTAAAGATGCTTATGCCCTGACTTCTTTACAGGGTGACTGGATAACAACCGGTTCATATCGTTTCAAATTGAGCACGCAAAAAGGACGGCGCAACCTCAATAAAGAAGCCTTGCACCAAGCTTTACAAAAGGCGCATGGTGAAAATGCCGATAACATTTTAAGTGCTTGCGAACAAGAAGGTAAGCCTTTCCAAAAATTAACCATTAACAAAATTAACTGACTTAATATAAAGGAGGCCATTTTTGGGAAGTATGTAAAACGTTTAAAATTATGAGCATTGTGTCACTTACTTCATATACTAAAACATAGTGCTCATGCAGCACAAATTCACGAGTTCCAGTTATGCGCCCTGTTTTTCCAAGTTTAGGAAATTCCATAAGCCGCACTACTGAACGCGAAATGTGCATATCAAGCTCAAGAGCTGCAGAAATATTGTCAGCTGCGATAAATTCTATAATGTTATTACGATCTTGCCTTGCAGATGTTGTCCAAACGACTTTCATTGGTTGTCATCCATTTGCATACGTAATCGCTGCGCACGCTTTTCGGCCTCTGCTGCTACATCATCATTGCTTATAAACTTACCAAGAGCCACATTGGCACGTCCTTCAGCAACTTTTCGAGCAAACCATGCGTCGTATTCTTGCTTTTGTTCAGCCTTTTGCACAATGTCACGCATAAATTCACGTACAAGTTGAGCGGCGGTTCTATCTTGCAGCTTAGCAATTTCGGTAAAGGATTCTTTTAGTTTACTATCTATTCGTAATGTAAAGGTAGATTCAGACATATTGCCTCCGTGTGTTATTTTGTTAGTACAATGTAACACATACAAGGTCAATTCATAAAAATACAAAAAACTCATTTAGGAGATAATCATGGGATATTATTCAGAAATAGGCTTATGCCTCAACAAAGCTG
>CAYJJP010000067.1:0-9281 GCA_964370525.1 uncultured Desulfovibrionaceae bacterium
TTTCTGCATCCATGATGTCTGCATGAATAAATGTGGCACGAGGATCTATGGCTTCACGATGCCCATAAATAAGGCTGTCCACAACAATACATGAATAATTGTTGTCAAGTAAATGTCTTGTCATGTGTGAGCCGATATAGCCGGCGCCGCCTACGATGAGTATCATGTTTAATCCTAGAAAGTATGAGGTTATCTAAAGAGATAAAATTCCACAACACAGGTTTTAATCTTTAGTCTTTATTGTTACACCTAAGTTAACCAAAAAGTATTTTATCTTTCCAAAAATCAGGACTATACTTTTCAAAAGCATGACACCCAAAAGGAAGCTTTTTATCATTCAATTCATACAAAATATTAGGGTTTACTTCAAACGAAAAAGCAAGAGCAATATTTGGTGGTGCAATTTTAAATTTACTATATAAGCAATTAGCAAAGTTTGCGTAAAGCCAATCTTCATAGGCCGTTGATGCTAAAAAAACGTCTTCAACCGTCCTTTTTTTTATAAGGACATATAGCAAATAAGAAATGTTTGACTTTTGGGTTAATTTTCTTCCCAGTTGAAAATGAGTAAAATGCCACGCTGTAGTAAGTAATTCAATAAAAGTTTGGACATGGCGTAAAGAAAAACCGCCGTTTCCTGAAATTTTAAGCATAGGGCTGTCTTTAATCGCATTCTGAAAGCCTTCAAACCAAGGAGCCCCAAGATAGCTATACCCTTGCTGACACCAGTAGTCTAATTCATCTCTGAATACCCAAGCATCAAGTTGATAAATTAAAATATAGTCATAATTTTTGAATTTACTATAAAAAACAGGTGAGAGCATTAATGTATTATAATCATCAATACTTTTGAAGTAATCATCAGGAAATGGAACAAAAACAAGGCCAACTTGTTGTTCTTTAGCAATATCTAAATATATCATGCATGTTAATTTTTGAGGATGGGCGATGCAAATAGTATGATTTTTTAAAATACTTAAACACTGCCTAAACGACGCTATTTCAATTTCTGAAGGAAAATCATTATAGACGATGACTACTATTGCATATTTTTTATTCTTATGTTCATCCATAGCTATTCAGGTCAATATATATTAATAGTATTTCTAAAGTATAAGTAAAACATAGTGCTATCTGTTTCTAAAAAAATTTTTAGCCTTATTTTTAATTTTACTTATCAATTTGTTATAATTATTCATGCTTTGTTCAGTTTTTGCACTTTTTCCGTTCGAATAAACAAAATTCAAAAAGCTTTCTTCCATTTGACTATATACTATCTTTTCCTGCTCACATATACGCAATTTTAAAAATAAGTCATCCTGTGTAATTATTTTTTTTAATCTTTCACCATACTTATAATATAAATTATATATGTTACGTGCAACAAGATAGTTTATTGGAAGTTTTTCATGCAATACCCATTCATAATCTATAATATAAAGGGAGTTGTTCATGTGTATTATGTTATCAAAAATTAAATCAAAGTTGGCATAATCTTTAGTACACAGCACTTGCTGTAATTGAACATGTCCAAATAGCTCAGCTATGGTAGAACTGTTGAAATCATCTTGAATAGGCTGATAAATCATAGTCAAAAATTTTATATACTCTTCAAAATAATCAATAAGCCTTGCCTTGTCTTGCTGTAAAATTATATCTTCTATTACTGACTGCATTCCATAGCCATTAATATATTCAAATTTTATACCTTCTTCAATTAGTTCACACTTAGCCACATGAACATTAGGTAAATGTGCTAGTTTATCTTTAAGAAAGGAATAGTTATTATAAATTCGTTCAAGATGTTGTTTACTGGCATAATTCAAAGCTTTTTTTGTTGAAAAAAAATCACCGTTTGCACAAACTACACTAGTTTGAGTTAAAAACTTTTGATCTCGTGACCGTTGGAAGTTTGAATAAATTTTTTTAATACCAGATTCGTAATTTTGGGCAAACACTAAAAAAGAATTTGCAAATATCCCAAATAAATTGTTTTTTATTATATTAGCAAAAGCAGCTTTTTCATCAAACAGCATTGTCCTCTCTTGATCATAAAAAGTTGAGAAGTTAGCCATTTGACCATATTGTGGTGTAAATAAATCAGTAAAAATTTGAGTAGGTATTTTATAATCGGGCATGGGGTAATAAAAGTCTATGTTTGCAAAGTTTTGATCTTTAAGAAGCTCTTCAAGTTCTGGCTTTCCAAAAGTTCGAATACCTGTGTCGTCAACATATCCTTCTATGCTATCAAACAGTTTTCCTGTGTGGTCTTCTTTGGCTCCATTCCAATATTTTAAGCCAAATTTATTTTCTATGGCTATGATAAGTGTTCCGTTTGGGGTGAGTAATTGTTTAACTTTGTCTATAAAGTCTGCATAGGGATCATCGCTTTTTGTAAAACGTCCAGCATATTCCAAAACACCAATAAGTGTTATATAGTCAAATTTTTTCTCAAATTTAATATCATTTAAATTACCGACAATAATTTCTAAATTATCATATTGCTTTGTTCTATTAACTATAATTTCTGCTCTGCGTTTTGAAAGCTCTACAGCTGTAACATGGTTTACTTTTTCGCAAAAAAGACCTGTCAATGCACCACACCCAGCACCAATTTCAAGTAAATTTGCATTCTTATTAAAATCGTACCATTCTAGCAAGTTTCTACGCAAAGGTGTCAGATGGTAGAGAACCGCCCATCTATTGTCGTTTTTAAGTATATCAGAAAAATCATCATTTTCTTGAGTGATGGAAAGAATATCATTTTCTACATCACCGTCAGAATAAGAATCAGACCCTTTATAATATTTAAGGTTAAGCCTGGTTGTTTTGTCGTTTATCATATACAGTATTCCATTATTTATTACATCAAACTATGAAGCAAATACAGCACGTTGACAATATTTAATAAATGATGCCAAAATTTCTTAGAAGAATTTATAGAAGTTGTATTACTGATTAAATTATATAAGAATCAACAGTCCTGTAGTTTACACAGGACATACGAAGAACCTCTATCTTGTAAAGCTGTATTACATGTTATCTCATTCCTAGCTTCGCTTAATACTTCCCAACCATTTCTTTCTAGCATGTTTAATAAATATCCATGAGTAAAACGACATCCCCAAGTCCAACCTGGGCATGGAGTCACAAAAAAATTTTCATCTTCTGTTTCAAGTGTCACTATTGTCTGTATTATTAGATAGTTTGAGTAGCTTTTTATTTTTTTTAATTAACTTTTCGGGGTTTTCAAGATGATACAATCCACCAGCACAGATTACGAAATCATACTTTCTTTCATTTGATACATCAAAAACGTTTTTGCACTCAAAATGAGTCTTATCCTCGTGTCCCAAAACCTTTGATATCAATTTTGCTTGTTCTAAAACGGTAGCTCTTTTTGCTCCCTCTCCAGACATTTCGGCTAAATCAACTCCATACATGAACTCTGCACCGTGTTGAAGTGCATAGTTGGCATAAAAAGCATCTGCACAAAATAGCTCCATCCCGACACTTTTTTTAGTATTCTCATCTATAAGAAGTGTAATCGCTTTTTTTATTAGATTAAATATTTCATTTTGCTTATTTTTTTGTGCTTCAATATAGGTCTGATCAGGTTGCTTTGTTGCTATTCCTAATATTTCAAAATTATGATACCAATCAGGGGTAAAAAATATTTCTTTCTCTCGAGTTGAGACTTCAAATTTATTGAGAGAATTATTAAATTTCATATCATAAAAGAAAGCCAGTTTTCTACAAAATTTTGCTATACACATATATTCTCCAAAAGTAGCTCCAAACAGCTATCTATTGCTTATAAAAAAGTTAAACGGTATTATAGCGAGTGGATCATTCGTAAAAGGATATGCGGCCATGTATTCGGTACCGTCATTGTCACGCCAATTATTCGGCTTTTCTTTTTTAGGAATTTTCCAGTTATTTCCATAAGTGCTTGCAAGCCATCGTTCTGTGTTAAAAGGAATCGGATAAGAAAAACCCTTAAAATCTAAGTGTTGCAAATTTGTAAAATGCTTTAAATCATGCTTAAAATACAAATCTTTTTCTCCAAAACTATATATATCTTCACCATGTTGCTTATAAAAGATAATATCAAAGACCACTTTATCTTTATAAAAAACAATTTGCTGCGGTTTTCCATAACGTATGGCATATCGACCTATGCTAAACCCCGCCACAAAAAAATTAAATAATATTGTATTTAAGTCTTCATATTCCAATACTGCTACATCCAAGTTTCTATCATGTGCAATTAATTGCTTATCTCGATAAAGGCCAAGAAGAGTTCCATTCATAAGACAATACTTTACCTGACTTTTATTTAATGCTTCACAACCTTCCTGCAATATTTCAGGCGCATGACTCGGCAGTTTTTCCTGTAATGAAAATGGGAATGAAAAATAATCTTTGTACGGTATATAGTCTTCATTGCGCATAATAAAAAAATCATTACGAGAAACTCGATATGCGTATGTTGCAATCTGTCCTTTGATTTTTTTTTCAACTATATCATATAAGTCTGCAATGTTTTTATAATAAGAGTATGTTTTATTATTGTCATTTATACGATCTTTGAACGTAGGTTGAATGGTAAATGAGTAAGGCACTCTTGCATATTTATAGGTAAACATATAGAATGCTTTGGCAGTATCTTGTTGCTCTTCCGTGAGCTTTTGCATTAAATTTAATTTTCCAAGCATTTCAAAATATGTTTTTTGGTTTTGAGGTGTTTTGGTAAAACAAAATTTGCTATAGCGTGAATTTCCACCACAAATACAAGGGATGCCAAAAAATGCTGCCATTTCAAACCCAGCAGAACCAGTACATGTAATTATAGCATCTGCAACCGCCCCTAAGCTACGTGTGTCAATTTTATCCTTGATATCTAAAAAATGTATGTGGGACGGACTATCTGCAAAAATTTCATTAAACTTAATATCATTAGTTGGATAATTCAAATCTGATGGATGTCGCTTAAAAAACCAATTTACAGCATCATTACTTTTTGCGTATTCTAAAGTTTTCAAAAACCAATGAGCGTAGTCCTCAAAAAGCATCTTATCAAAATGTGCATGTGGAAAATCGGTAAAGGCGTGAAGCATTACAAAAACATTTTTTTTCTTTGAATCAGCATGAAAATCATGGCTAAATTTTTCTCGATCTGCATATAAAATGTTCGATTTGTTATAAGCATTTTTAGCGTCCATGGTAAGGCCGCCTTCAAAGTGGATTTTTTGTATTTCAGCAAACAGCTCTTTAAAATTTGGAAGTTTTTTAATATTTTCCAAGTCTTCCATATTTGGTTCATATTCATAATATTTAATATTTTTAAAATGCCTGTTGGCACACAGAGAGTTTAATGCTATGCCGCTATTGGAATAAACCACAAGTCCCATTTTGGAAGCACAACGCGCGAGAACTCCGCCTTGTATATTCACCTTGTGAGAAACTAAAACCGCGTCAACATTATTTAGATGTATTGCCATCTTTATTCGCAGATGATATGCAGTGAGGTTAAGATAAATTTGAACTATTTTTTTGAATGTATCCCAGTCACGTGAGTTTAATGACCCTACACTATAACTTCTTAAGTAGCTATCATAAACAATATCACCATACTTGATGCCATTAAACTTCAATGCTAATACGTTTCCTCTTATAAACATCAATATAATTTGAAAAAACACACATACGCCAGCATACAGCTTTGTAAATAAGGGGAGTTTGGGGACTAGTTTTATCGATTTACTGTTCTTAACGTAAGATTGCACAAGCTTTGCGTTATAATTATGGCTATCTATAAAAAGAGGTGCTAATTTTTTCCCAGCGTGAATAATAAGTGTTTGCATGCACATGCAATGATCTATAAAATTTATCCCTCCAGGTGCTTCCACTAATAAATTACCTTGACAATGGTCTTGTTGAAATTCTTTCCATAGTTGTTTGTTTTTTGTAATAAACTGCTTCAATGTAAGACTCATTTTCGATTATACCCTTTCTACTTCTCTTGCTCATCCAAAAACTTTTTATATTCATCCAAAGCCTTGCCATCATCCCCTGCCTGCCTTATTTCGCCTTCATGTAGCCAGTATACTTCATCACATCCTTCAACGGTGCTTAAGCGGTGCGCCACAATAACGATAGTCAAGTTTTCACGCAAGCTTAAAATTGTCTTTTGGATGGAGGCTTCGGCGGCGCCATCAAGAGCTGAAGTAGCCTCGTCAAAGAGCAATATATTCGGTTTATTATACAGTGCTCTAGCAATGGCCACGCGTTGGATTTGCCCTCCGGACAGGCGGATGCCGCGGTCGCCGAGCGTGGTATGGATGCCTTGTGGAAGTTCTTCCAAAAAAGTAATGGCGGCCATGCGGCAACATTCAAGTACGCGTTCTTCGTCGATAGCTTTACCCCAATCGGCAAAGGCCACATTTTGTGCGAGGCTTGCATCCATAATATAAGGCGCTTGTGGCACATAGCCAATGCTCAAAAATCCGGGGCTTGGAACAGCGGTGAGCCCATCTACTTTAAAAGTCCCTTCATCGGGAGGAAGTAATCCTGTAAGCACACCCACAAGCGTGCTTTTTCCCGCACCGGATAGTCCTACCAGACCCACCATACTTCCCTTTTTGATATTCAAGCTTATGTTTGCGAGAGCCTTTTTCTTAGCATTCGGATAGGTAAAGCCGATATTTTCAAGTTCAAGAACATGCTCAAAGGGCATGGCCTTACTTTGTTCTTTTTCCGTAGGGATTTGTGTGAGTTTTTGCAATAATTTTTGCGCAGGCGAAAAGCTGGCCTTGAGCTGTAAAGCAGAACCTACAAATTTATTAATGGCCGGTAGCAAACGCCATGATATTCCTGCGAGGAGTGTCAAGGTGCCGGTTATGGCGGCTACACTCTTACCTTGCCATTGCAAAAGGAGTACAGTGCATAAAAGTAAAAAAATTCCAGTGCTCTCCAAAATCCATTGCGGCAGTGGAGGATAGACACTTTGTTTAGCCATATTTATTGTGAGCGGCTCTGCATATTGTTCATATTCGCTATAAAATGGTTCACGCTGATTGTAAATTTGCACCTCACGCATGCCTTGCAGTGCATAATGGGTAACCTTGCTGGCAAGAACATTTTTTTGTGCATTCACATCGCCAAGTCCACGCACTTTTTTTTGTGTAAGTTTATAGATAAGTAAGGCAAGCCCGCCGCATACGCCAAAAAGTAATAAAGAGGGTAGAGGTGCTATTATAAAGGCCGACAGCGTTAAAAAGAGCATAATGCTGACTTGTGTTATGCTAGAAAGTGCTGCCATCCAAAAATTAGCAATATACGTCCTCCAGCTCAAATATCCTCCAAGCTCACCAAGGTTTTGCTGTGTATACCATATATAAGGTGCGTGAAGATAGGCTTTAAATGTATGTAGGCCCACGTCCCAAGATATGGTTTGAGCGATTTTTGTTTGAGCATAAGTCATGTATGCCGTGCCCATATTTTTAAGAGCCGTGGCGACAGCCACAAGGCAAAGCACGGTAATGAGCATGACAATAATGGGCGATGTGGTGCTTTGCGAACTAAGGCTTGAAAAAAAATTGCCAAGTACGGGGAGTGTTTGCAAGCTCTCAGGAGAAGCCAAAGCCACACCTAAGAGTGAAATCACACCTGCAAGAGCAATTTCAAAAAACCCCACCACGAGCATAATTGTACCCACCCACACAAGTTGGCGTTTGTGTGCTGTGGGGAGCATGGCGTAGGTTGTTTTAAGGATGTCTAAAGTTGTCATAAGAGCCTAGTGAAATAAAATATGTTTGACAAAGTATGTGAAAGCAATTACTCAAACAAATGCTCTTTGTCAAAGGATTTTAACTGTTTTTTAAATAAAAATTAAATGTTATTTGATGTGTATATTTTATAATTCCGCTACATCAACAGTGTTGAGGCAAGGTTTATATGCATTTAATTAGCTCAACTTTTAAACCTAGAGCTATATAATTCACTAAGATGATAGATGATTTTCTTTGGCGCTAGTTGCTTTTATGTAAGATGCTTGCACTAAAAAACATAAGCCATAGAGAAGCGAAGTCTGAAAAACAAATATCATGATAAACATTTTTTCTTAAACAATTAATAATAGAGTGCAGAGATTTTTAAAATGGAAAAAAGTGTATCTATAATAACTGTCTGCTACAATGAGCAGGATGTAGAGCTAACTTGCAAGAGTGTCGAGTGTCAAATATATAAAAATTTTGAGTGGATAGTAGTTGATGGAAATTCTGAACAATGGTGTCTTGATATATTAAAAAAATACTCCCATCTGATGACACATTTTGTATCTGAAAAAGATAATGGCATATATGATGCGATGAACAAAGGTGTAAACCTTGCTCAAGGCAAATATTTATTATTTCTTAATGCTGGTGATTACTTATATGATGAATTAGTTTTAGATGATGTGTTTCGAAAACAAAAATTAAATTATGATATTATTTACGGCAAAGAAAAAGTTAATTATATTGACGGAAAAAGTATAGTCAGAGGAGCAAAAATTAATTTTAAGTCACATTTCTTTTGGAAACACAACTATATTTTACGACATCAAGCCACGTTCATAAAAAAGGAACTGTTTAGTAAATTTGGTTTTTATGAATTAGGATATAAAAGTGCTGCCGACCTTGAACTTTTTGTACGATTTTTGTACGTGAATAATGCTACCAACATCTTCGTTGATCAAATTATTGACGTCTACAAAGGCTATGGGGGTATGAGCTCCGAAAATGCACAAATTGGACGTAGAGAACAAATGGAAATTCTGAAAAAATACGATATTAATCCAAATAAATTTATAAGCACCTTGCGACTTAAAAAAAGAAGTTTTGTAAGTAAGGTTAAATCTAAACTAAATAAGTGCTTAATGAATTAATGTGTGGATAGGAAATTAATGAACACCTTTTTCACCATCATCACAGCCACCTACAACGCAGCCGGTGTTCTGCCTCGTCTGCTTGCTTCGCTTGAAGCGCAAACTTGCCAAGATTTTGTTTGGGTATGCCAAGATGGAGCGAGCACAGACGACACCCTTGCCATTGCAAAAGAGTGGGAGGGGAAGATATCCACAAGCATAGCTAGCGAAAAAGACACAGGAATTTATGATGCGTGGAATAAGGCCATTGCAGGGCAGGGCGACGGGCTTGGTGAATGGGTGCTGTTTTTGGGGGCGGATGATTTGCTGGCGGGAGATACTGTGTTACAACAGGTGAAAGAAAAGCTTTTAC
>CAYJJP010000068.1:0-9261 GCA_964370525.1 uncultured Desulfovibrionaceae bacterium
CTAAACAATCAATATACTAAGATTAAAGTAAATTCTCATTAAATTAAAAAAAAGCTAGAAAAAACTTGCCATGCCAACAATCATAGTATATTTTTTTATGAAATGTACTATCTTAAAAATGTTTTTGTTGTGAACAGATCCTTTGTTAAAAATTGTATTTAAGAAACAAGGTGTTTATTATGACATTTCCATTACGTTCTTCCAAAAAGTTTACCCATTTTCGTCTAGAACAATTTGCAGTAGGTGCCGTCAGCCTCAAATCTTCAGCAGTTAGTGAGATTGCACTATATGTCATAGGTGTTCTGTTGCTGCTCGTACCTTTTATTTTATATTTTTTAGCAAAGAACAAAAAAGTTTCAAAGGCAGAATGCTTTGACTTTACCCTCGACTGTGATGGTGTCATAAAAAATCTTTTGCAAAAGGCCAGAGAAACCAACGTCCACTTCAACTTAGTGTGTACTCGCACCGGCATAAAGCAACGCCACATAGATGCGCACTATATCCATGATGACAAAGAAGAAGGTGAAATCATAAAATTTCTAGGAAATGATTATGTACATCCCAATAACTCACAAGGGTCAAATACAGCACAAAGCTCTTCTGAGCCTATGCAATATTCCAATATCATTTTATACGTTCCTGAAGGAAATATCGTCAATGGCTGGGATGATGCGCCCATAGAAGTTTATTTTCAGCTTACAAGTCGTGGGCAAGGTACGCTGTATCATTTCGCTTCTTTTGTACAAAAAATATTTAGCGTAAACGGCAAACATTATTTATTAATAATTTATCCTAGCGTCTTGAGCAATTCTCAAAGCAAGGAAGAAGTTCGCGTTGAGCCATTGCCGGAAAACATTGCTGCCGCATCTATTTGGTTTTATCCCAAGTATAGTCATTTCCAACCGGAACATACAAGCGGTTTGGGAAAGGCTCTTGGCACATTCACTCCAAATGGCGCCAGCGACTTGCGCATTGTAAACATTTCCGCAACGGGCACCCGCCTTCGTTTTGTCGCCGATGACTTTAAAAAGCTCTCTTTCAGCGTTGAAAAATATGTAGAAGCAGTTTTGTTTCTTTCAGTTAAAACAACGCACGAAAACTCACAACGCATGACTTTGTGGCTCAAATGCGAGTGTAAAGGGCTTGCCCCTTGTGCGGATTCGCAATGTGTGGATGTGCGCTTTAACTTTACTCATTGGGTACAAGTGTTTGAAAAAACAAACGATATACAGTGGAAAACTGCCACAGACTACGAGCGTGTGCCACCCATCTTACATTGGATTATGAGCAGTTCATCAGCAAGCAAAAAGGTATGTTAACACAGTAACTATGTTACCGAACGACATTCTTGCTGCACCCATGTGTCAAATGCAGCTTCCGCTTCAAGCACGGGCAAGGCAATAACGCACGGAGTTTTATAGCTGTGCAGGCGCAAAATAGCATCCTTTAAAGCAGGGAAATTTTCTTCTGTTGTTTTGAATACGCATGCACATTCGGTACTGCGCTCGATTTTGCCTTGCCAATGATATATGGAGAGCATGGGCGCAAATATATTGCCGCCGGCAGCTAGGCGCTTTTCAACAACATGAGTTGTAATGCGCTCTGCCTCATCAAAGTCCTTGGCGGTTATGTATACAAATAGCATTTAAACTCCACAGCATTGAGTTTTCATATTTTTTGGAAAAAGCTTTAAGGCTTTCTTCCATGACATAACAAGCTTTGGCCTTAATCGAAATGATCCAATTGTATCAAACGGTTAATAACTTTATCCCTCGAAACCTTAAAAAATTTAACCATTAAATTTAATTGCCTTTCGGTATCGCCGCGCTCATATTGCTCAAATTTTTCAATAAAAAGCTTGCTTGGCATAAGCAATGCACTGGCAAAATAGTCCATGCGTGCAAGCATTTCTTTTGTTAGAGGCGTACTAGGGGGAAACGTTTCAGCATTTTCCCATTTTTCTGCATTCATTTTATACCCCATTTCCATAAACAAATACCCAAGCAGCTTTGCAATAAAAAATTTTTCAGACAATTCGGGCATCCCGGCGCTCATATATATCTGAAAGCCTTCGCCATGTTTTCTGACAAGTCCTTGAGGGTAAAGGGTTTTATCTTCAGCAAAATATATATTACCTCCAAGACATCCCACTAACTCTTGCATACCAAAAATAGGATATGCTATCTTAGCTCTAGCAATTACCTTGCTGACAAACAACTCAACGGGTTTATTAATCATAATAATATCTCAACATCTTAAATACAGTTACGAAACTTATGCTTTTTGCATGATACCACTACCAACAATTCACCTATGCTACTTTGCCGAATTGAAAATATTAATGCAAGTACGCCTTTAAAAATTATCAGCCACTATGCCTTGTAGGTGCAAGGTATGTCAAGGTTTGCATAATTACAGGCAGATTCATAAAATTGCATAGCATTACAATACTTATACTAATTTTGCTTACACATGGACAATATTTTTCCGCTTAGATTTTTGATGTAACGAATATTTCCCATTGCCATTAGTCACCTTGTGCGTTAAGGATGCGTTAGGTTGTAAAAATTTAATACTTCAACGCAATTGAATAAAATTGCATTTTTAGAGATATATATGGAAATACGCCAACATAGCCAAGTCCTCATTATAGGTTCCGGTATTGCCGGTTGTACAGCTGCGCTTACCCTTGCGGACTTGGGAGTAAATGTCTTACTTATTTCATCTGAAGAAAATCTTGGAGGGGGCAATTCTGAATTGGCGCAAGGTGGTATAATCTATCAAGCAGCTAGCGGAAACGATGCTTTAGAACTTGAAGCAGACATTCTAAACGCCGGACATAACTATAACTACTTAAAAGCAGTCAAATACCTTTGCACCGAAGGCCCAAGAGCTGTAGAGCATGTACTTCTGCAAAGGGTAGCAGTGCCTTTTGCAAAAAACCAAAACAATTACTTTAGCTTAACCCGTGAAGGCGGGCATAGTCAGGCACGCATTTTACATACTGCTGACTACACAGGCGCATCCATCATGCAAGCTCTTGTAACCGCAGTAAAAGAACATCCACGCATTACCTGCATGTTGCAATGCTACGCCATCGACTTATTGACAAGCAGGCATCATGGTCGTCGCTCAGACTATCGTTACCGTGTGGAAAATCGCTGCGCTGGTGCTTACGTCTACAATAATATTTTGGGCCAAGTGCAAACGCTACTTGCGCCATGGACTATCCTTGCAAGCGGCGGAGTGGGTGGAATATTTTTGCACTCAACCAATACCACGGCATCCGTAGGCTCAGCCATTTCCATGGCACACAGAGCACAAGTTGCGCTGGCCAATATGGAGTTTGTGCAATTCCATCCCACCGCTCTTTATAGTAAATTAGACAAGCAATGCCAGCTTATAACCGAAGCCATGCGTGGTGAAGGGGCCGTTCTTTTAGACGATAAGGGGCAAGCTTTTATGCATAAATATGACCCACGCAAAGACCTTGCACCGCGCGATATAGTCTCGCAAGCCATGGTCAACGAAATGTTTACCAGCGGAGCGCCTTGCCTCTATTTGGACGCAAGTCCCATTGAACAAGACCTCGAAAAACGCTTCCCCACTATTTTCAAAAATTGTGCAAGCATTGGCGTGGACATACGTCATGACTACATACCCGTTGTGCCGGCTGCGCATTATTTTTGCGGTGGAATTTTAACCGATTTAATGGGCAGAACAGAGCTACAAGGTTTGTACGCTATCGGTGAGTGCGCTTGCACAGGAGTACACGGAGCCAATCGCCTTGCCAGCACTTCCCTACTCGAAGCGCTGACGTGGGGCTATGCAGCGGCAAAAGACATTGCAGCTCGTAGCCGTGGCGAGGAAAGCATCTGCTCAAGTCTTGCCGGTGCCATTCCTGATTGGGAGCATTTGGGACGCGAAAAAAACGACGACCCTGCACTCATTGCCCAAGATTGGGCAACCATTAGACACACTATGTGGAATTATGTGGGAATTAGCCGCAATAGCGCTCGTTTGCGCCGTGCATTCCAAGATTTACGCGAACTTTCTCGGCATATCCATGACTTTTATCGACATACATACATTTCTCCGCCGCTCATTCAGCTCTTTCACGGCTCGCACTCAGCCTATGTCATAACCCAAGCAGCTTTACGCAACAGAAAAAGTTTAGGCTGCCATCAACGAGTTAATTAATCACCGATAAACTAATATCTTTTTTCAAGCAAAATTAGTAGTATGGACGGTTGCCATACTACATAAAAAAATGTTCTAGACAAAAAGCATAAAGTCATTCATAGTTTTATAAGTTTACGTATAACTCATAATTTTTACGAATACTTGAGGTTTGTATGCCAAACAATACTCAAACGCACTTCAACGGCGTAGCCAGCCCTACTCAAAAAGGCTCAGGAATGTTAAAACTCAGCATTATTACTTTTTTTGCCGTTGTTCTCACTGCAGGCGGTACATATTGGCTAAGTCGTGACAGCGCTGAACAAAAGGCTATCTTGCAAAATGTACAAACAACAGTACAAGATGCAGTTAAAGATACGCCGCTTGTTCCACTGGTTGAAAACGTCATTGACTATATACACGCAAAGCCACTACCGGCTACGGTCACAAAACCAAGCACAACTCCGGGCACGCTTTCCGGACAAAATATCCATGCGCAAATGTCGCCACCACTTGGAAACAAACAAAGTAGCACTGTAACGCAAAACAATACTGTTACGAACAAAGCTCAAAATAATGAACAAGGCACCAAGCCTCAAAACACAACACCGGCAACGACAAATACAACGATTATTAACGCCCCAAACGGAATGGTGTCACTCACTCCACCAACAGTACAAGTAGGTAGTATTGGAAGCAGTACAAAAGATTCCCTTAATGATTCCGCGAAAAAACAACAAGGTGAACATGAGAAAAACAATAAAAGCACTGAGCATTCACCCCAAAATGCGCAAGGCAGCGCGCAGCTACAAATCGTGCCAAGCCAAGAACAAAAACCTGCAACGCCAACGCTTGCCAAAGTAGAGGAAGATGAATATGTTCCCTTGCCCTTTGTAGACGATGTTGCCACATGGCTGGTGAAACGCTACAGCCCAAAAAGCGGAACAAATTTTAGCCTTGGCTTGATTAATTCACGCTATGGACATGACATGCAGGCGCTTATGCCTCAAGGTGAACAAGATGTTTATGGTTCTCGTGCGGAGCTTTTACGCTATGCTTTTAACGCTCCCATGCTTAAAGCGCTCTATGGTCTTTACGCCGATCGTTTTGTCAAAGCCATGAACGTGGCTGCTCAAAAAGAAGTAAAAGCAGGCAAAAAAATAATACCGGCAAAACTTCTTTCAGCATATGCCACAGAATTTCAAATACTTGGTGACACTTTACGCGCAATAGGGGCGACAACTGAGTTTGGTGAACACATGAAAAATTATGAAACTGCTGCGCAAAAAGTTTTGCAAGTGCATAAGGAAATCACCGAGGCCATACATGATTTAAATACTGCCAAAGAAAAAGGTGAAAATACAAAGGCCTTTGCCTTGCGTGTAACCGGACTTAATGCAGAATATCAGCGCAGTATACACGAGCGTAACTTAAAAAAGGAAAGCTTGGTGTCTAGTATACGTCAACATATTTCCAAACATAATCGCATGGATAATGACAGTATCCTTTTTGTGGCCAAATGGCTTGAAAGACGTATTGCCACAGGCGTCAGCGATATAAGTACCATAAATAACGCACGTATAGCCGGTGAGCTTTTGCAAGACCTTTCCGTAAAGCTCTCACAATCAGAAAAAAATACGAACGTCAAGGCTGTCAATAATAAAAAAAATGAAGGTTAAGACGATTATACCAACTAAGGTATAATAAAGTTTGAAGGCGACCCTGTTCCGAAGGGTACTATATATTAATTTTTAAAGCAGTTTTGTAAAGAGGTGATTATGACCAAATATACGGCAATTTTCCTATTTTTATTAAGCTTATGCATCCCTGTTCATTCAGCACTGGCAAACCCTGTGCAAGTTATTCAAAGCATACAAAGCGCCATCGACAATGCCGACGAAGCTGCCTTTGTAAAAGCTGTAAACATGGAAAGCCTCATCGGACAATGCGTTGATGTTTTCATTGAAGATGCACAAAAATCAGATCAGCAAACCTTACCGCCGGCTCTCGCGCTCATGTTATCCACGGTAAATATGAACGCCTTTGCTCGCCAAACATTGCGCTCAACGCTCATGAATGAAGGCTCCGCCTTTATGCGTTTTGGAGTAAGCTCCGGCGTATTTGCTGGTAAGGTGAAAAATACCGAAGGTATTTCAGGAATGCTATCTTCAATTTTTGCCAATGTTTCTACGGGACGCAAGGAAATTATGCTCATCGGTTCACCCGTAAGTTCACAAGGTGCTGTCTATGTACCTTTTACCATTAAAGATCACGGCAATGGAAATAGCTACCCTGTGGAAGCGTGGCTACGTCAAGAAAATGGGCAATGGCGAGTAATTGGCCTTAGAAATGTACGCCAACTCATACGCATCATTCGCGGCGAAAGCCAAGCTCCAGTCCACGGATAACCACTAGTATATCAAATACATACCGATTACCTTAGCACAATTGGTATGTATACATAAACGGTAATTGTAGTTCAATATGGATTGCATTATTTTTAAACCTACAGCAATGAGGTAACTATTATGCGTTTAGTAAGTTTTTTGCGTAAAAACTTCTCAGAAGAGCTTTTTTGGGGAATTTGGGAACCTGAAAAAGGGTATATTTTTGATGTTTGTCAAGCTGAACCTAACTTGCCCAAGACTTTACGTCTTGCCATAGAAAAAGGTGATGAAATTTTTAATAGTTTACAAGAACTTGTAAAAAAACATGCAGCGGAACAAACATTTCACATTCCCTTGGAGGAATGCGTTCTGCAAGCTCCATACCTAGATCCGCCGCGCAATATCATTTGCACAGGAATTAATTATGTAGAGCATTTACAAGAATTAAATCGCCCAATGAGCGTAAAAATGGCTCTCCCCACCTACCCCTTTGTGTTCACAAAACCCTGTACGTCCATAGCTCATCCTGAGGCTATTTTGGAAAATCACTCTAACCTAACAAAAAAGTATGACTATGAAGTTGAGCTTGCTGTTATCATAGGCAAAAAAGGTAAAAACATTCCCGAAAACCAAGCTCTTGACTATGTATTTGGTTATTCCATCGTCAATGACCTGTCCGCTCGTGACCTACAAAGACGCACAAGTCAATGGTATACTGGCAAAGCCCTTGATGACTCTGCCCCATTTGGCCCATGCATTACCTGCCGCCAAAGCATTAAAAATCCACAAGATTTAAAACTCGAAACGCGCGTAAACGATGAAGTACGCCAAAGTTCGAGTACGTCCATGATGATTTTTACAGTGGCAAAACTCATTCATATTGTTTCACAAGGTTGCACCATGCTTCCTGGCGATATCATCGCTACGGGAACACCGGCCGGTGTTGGAATGAGCTTTACACCCACAAAGTTTCTTCGCGCTGGCGATGTGATGGAGCTTGAAATTGAAAATATAGGAATATTACGTAATACGCTTGGTGAATAAAATTCATGAAAAATTATTTTAACGAATTTTTGAATACATACAAGCAATTACATATTTTCTTTTTTTGGAGAAATTCATGAGGAAAACATACAAGTGTTTATTATTAGGTTTGCTGCTTTTATGTGCTATGCCAAGCCTTGCTTTGGCACAAAAAAATCTTACCATTATCAACAATGTATATTATCCTGTTTCTTTAGCAGTAGCATATAAAGATGTTAATGCAGGTTGGATGGTGGAAGGATGGTGGGACATCCCTGCCAACGGACAGCGGACCTTGCGCCTTAACACTCGCCATCGCGATGTGTACATTTATGCGCAAAACTTACAAAATAACAGATTTTGGAAAGGTAGCGATAGCAATAGTAAGGACAGGACTTTCACCGTGGTAAATCAGGCTTTTAAGTATATAATGGGAAGCATGCCCTATGGCAAACCACAACAAGCACGTTTTATTCATCTAAATACTAAACATTATCGAGACTATACACATACATTAAATTATTAACTCGCTAAATTTTATGCCTATATTTATTTTTATCATGGCCGCAATACTAACATTTGCTGTTATATATTGCGGCTTTCGACTCATATCTCGCACCTCATTACAGGGAAAGTGGAAAACAATTGTCTGGGCATTCATCTGTTTGCCATTATTACATATTCCACTGCGCATATATATTCGCGCCAACTCCCTAGAAGCTGCGCCACCCTTTTGGCTTGATGTTGCCCTCTTCATCACCTATATTCTATTGGGTTTTTTATCAACACTCTTCACTTTCTTATTCATCTGCGACATTTTTTTGTTTTCAAAATGGATTGGGAAACAATTCTTTACCGCAAAAAGCAAGTCAGAAAACAAGTCCATGCCGAAAAACACAAGTCGCCGAATTTTTATGAAAAATTCACTCAGCGCCGGCATAGCCTCAGCCGCCGCCGGCATGGTTGTTTTTGGTGCAAATGAGGCCTTGAGCCTTCCGGAAACCAAACACATAAAAGTACCCATACAAAATCTACACAAAAGTTTTCATGGCTTTAACATTGTACAATTGACAGACTTGCACATAAACAAGCCTTGGCCCGCCTCTCGCATGGAAAAAATTGTACAAATCGTCAACTCCTACAATCCCGACGCCATTGTTATTACCGGTGATATGTCAGACAGTCATGTGAAGCATGTGCAATCACATACTGAGCCCTTGCGCGCACTAAAAGCTCGTGACGGAAAATATTTTGTTACCGGAAATCACGAATATTATACCAATATAAACCAGTGGCTTGAGGAAATTAAACGCCTAGGACTAACCAATTTACACAATGAACATAGAATTATAGAACGTGACGGCCAAAAACTACTCATGTGCGGAGTTCCGGACTTACAGTCGCCCCAATTTACAGGCCAAGACCCTGACCCCATTGCTGCACAATCTGGTAGTAGCGAAAATGACATTAAAATTCTCCTGTCGCATCAGCCCCAAAGCATCTATAAAGCAGTAGCAGTTGGGTATGACCTGCAAATATCAGGTCACACGCACGGCGGTCAGTTTTTCCCATGGAATTATGTCATTGACTTTATACAACCCTATGTACACGGATTGTATAAGGTCGAAAATACGCATCTCTACGTTAGCCGTGGTACCGGCTATTGGGGCCC